>VEPB01000531.1 GCA_012026715.1 Methylococcaceae bacterium
GACCACGCTACGTGAGGTTCAGGCCGCAGCACACCTTGTAGACAAACGTTTGGCAATCTCCCCCGCAAGGAATTCCGAGTCTTCCGCGATCCCCAGGAAACGCCCCGAACCCCAGGTGTTGAGCCAGGGCAGGCCGATGAAGTAGAGGCCGTCGACCTGGGTGATGCCGCGTTTGAACACCGGGTGGCCGCGGCCGTCGAAGCAGGGCAGTTCGATCCAGCTGTAGTCGGGCTTGAAGCCGATGGCCCAGACGATGGAGGTGATACCGGCCTCGTCGGCGTCCACGCTGGTGGGATCGAATTCCGGTTCCCAAACCTTGCGAAAGGGCGGTTCCTCCGGCGCGGCAATGTGGTTTTCGGCGATGTAGCGGTCGATGTCGTTGCGGATGTTGAGATACACCTGGTCGGCATCGTCCAGGTTCCGGGTCAGGTCCGGCTTGAATTCCAGCCGGCTGCCGCTGATGTTGGCCATGCTGCCGTAGAGCTTGACGCCTTCCAGGGCGTACTTGCGCAGGTCGATTTCGTGGCCGCGGTCGCGGCCGGTCAAATAGTGGTTGGTCTTGTGGCGGACCTCATCGCCCAGCGGGTGGCGGTCCACGGTGAGCTCGTAGAATCCCAGGTCGTACAGCCATTCGGTGGTTTCCCGGCCCCGATACATCCGCGGCGAACGGGGCGCCGTGCCCACCGCCAGGTGCACCTTGCGGCCGGCCAGGTGCAGGTCTTCCATGATTTGCACCCCGGATTGGCCGGTGCCCACCACCAGCACCTCGCCGGGCGGCAGTTGTTCCGGATTGCGGTAGTGCATGGTGTGGATCTGGAAGATGTGTTGGGGCAGGCTGTGGGCGTAGGCCGGGATGAAGGGAATGTCGTAGCCGCCGGTGGCCACCACCAGATGGTTGGCGGTGTATTCGCCGTCGCTGGCGGTTACTTCCAGCCGGCCCTGCTTGTCGCGGCGCACCCGCTGCACCGCCACGCCTTCCCGGATGGGGGCATCGACCTTGCGCGCAAAGGCTTCGATGTATTCGACGATCTCGTCCTTCAACATGAAGCCTTGGGGATCGTCGCCCTGGTAGGGGAAGTCCGGCAGCCGGCATTGCCAGTTGGGCGTCACCAGGCAGAAGCTGTCCCAGCGGTCTTCCCGCCAGGAATGGCCGATGCGGTTTTTCTCGAACACCCTGTGGTCGATGCCCAGTTTTTGCAGTTGGTAACTCACCGACAAACCGGCCTGGCCGCCGCCGACGATGATGACTTCGTGGTGGGGGCGATGACTGCTTTCGGTATGCTGTTTCATGGTTGCCTCGGGCGCGTTGATGGCGTGCGGTTGTGGGAGCTGGCTTCAGCCGGCGACTTTGCGGTTTGAAGACCGCCTATGGGTTGGCTACTCAATGAATTCGATGACTTGAACCTGCGGCGCAGATGTACCGGCGAAGCGCTCGGCGGTGCGTTCGATCTCTTCCAGTTGGGCCGAGGCGGCCGTGCAATAGAAACCGTACTTCTGCTTCACTCGCTCGCTGGCGATGGTGAGGGCTTCCCGGCTGCGGCGGACGAAATCGTCCAGCGGGTAGCTGTCGCCGGGATTGAAATACTCCTTGATGATCAGGGACGGCGAGTAGCACAGGGACTCCGAGTCGTCGGGCCAGCGGACGCGAAAACGCATTTCAGGCATGGGCGAGATCTCCTTTGGAAATTAAGGATCGATAGACGTCCAGGTGGGTGCGGGCCGAGTTGGCCCAGGAATATCGTTCGGACAGTCGCCGGGCAATGGCGGTCAGCCGATCCGTGGGGAATGCGGTCGCGGCATCCGCCATGGCGATGGCGATGCTGTCGCAGTCTTCCGGGTCGGCCCAGCGGCAGTCGGATTCTTCCAGGTATTCGGTGAAGGGCGGCCGGCGGGAAACCACCACCGGCGTCCCGGAAACAATGGCTTCCAGCGCCACCAGGCCGAAGCCTTCCTGCAGGGACGGAAACACCAGGGCGTCCGCCAGCCGGAACAGGGCGGGCATGTCGGCGTCCGCCAACGGGCCGGTGAGGATCAGCGGTTGGCCGGGGCCGGTCGGGATTCCGGACTCGGCCACGACTCGGTCGAACTCCCGCCGGTAGCCGCTGTGATCCAGCAGGCTGGCGCCACCGGCGATCACCAGCTGGGCTTGGGGCAATCGGTTCAAGACTCGGGTGAAAGCCTGGAAGATGCGCAGGGTGTTCTTGCGCGCCTCGATACCGCCTACCGCCAGGAACAGCGGACCACTCCGGTTCAGGTCCAATTCTGCTGAAATAGCGCATAGACCCGTCGTTCCGGCAGGGAATGCCGGAACCCAGAGGCTCGGGACGACGTTCGGAGTGACCTCCTTGTCGTCTGGATGCCGGCAATCCGTGCCGGCATGACGGCCTATTTCAACGGTATTGCGGTTCAAGCCCAGCCGCTGCCGCAGGTCCTCGTCGCCAGGTTGGCGATCGGGCGAGAAGCGGGTGGTGTCGACCCCGTTGTTCACCGCGGTGGCGGCGATGCCGTAGTCAGATGCCAGCCTGTCTTGCCAGGTCCGGCTCACGCACAGCACCTGGCGGGCCTCCCGGTAGGAGCGTTCCTGCCAGGCGGCCAGGTTGGGATCGTCGTAGCGGTCCAGGTGGTGGACGGTGCGGATGAAGCCGTCGATGACGCCGCGCTCGGTCAGCATGGCCAGGGCGCAGCCGCTGATGGCGTCCTGGGCGTGGTAGATGTCGTAGCGCTCGCAGTCCGGCTGGGAGAAGTGGTCGATCACCGCCTGGATGCGTCGGTAGACCTGTTTGGCGAGTGCGCTCAAGTCCCCTCTGGGAAAGGCTTGCGGTGGGCAGATGGAGCCTGCCCACCCTACATTTGGTATGTATCGCGATTGTGCGGAATCCCTGATGGGGATCAACCGGCTCTTGCAGCGGGTCGCGCGGAAGAACCGCTGGCCGGGTTCGGCAGTCGCCATCAGGGTGACGTCCTGGCCCTGGTCGTGCAGGGCTTCGGCCAGTTCCAGGGCATGTATCACCCCGCCCCTGGGGTTGGTGGAATGGGTCAGCATGGCGATGCGCAAGGCTTGCACGGTCAGGCTCCGGTTGCCGGGCCGCAGCCGGTCAGCGGTTCGATGCTCAGATCCCACAGCAGGGCTTCCGCCCCGGTGTTGTCGGCGAGTCGCAGGCGGCGGGTGTCGTCGGTTTTGCCGATGGCGGCACAGGCGATAGCCCGGCGCTGAAACTGTTCGATGACGGCTTCGGCGCGATCCGTCGCCACGCTCAGCACGAAGCCGTAGCTGGGGAAGCCGCCGAGCC
>VEPB01000502.1 GCA_012026715.1 Methylococcaceae bacterium
CGGCGCGAAACCGCCGGTGGCTCTCGGGTTCCTGGCGGAACCCGCCCGGTGGCATCGCGTACCGCCGGCCTGCGTTCCTGGTCGCACATCCTGCCAACCAAGCAGTGAAGGACTGCTTGATATAAAGCAAATTGAATGCCATGGTCGGGAGCGCCTCGATGCGCAACGGAATTCAAGCCGCGTGAGAGCTTCGCGCGTTGGGCTGTAAAAAACCCTGTCAAATATGGCAGATGGCACCTGACATCCGTGTCAGCCATGACAGCTTGGGTTCAGCGGCCAAGACGGTTAAAGCCACTGTACCCGTTTCAGGAAGCGGTACAGCCAGAGGCATCCCAGCAACGTGACGGCCAGCGCGGTCGGGTAGCCGAAGCGCCAGTCCAGTTCCGGCATCATCTTGAAGTTCATGCCGTACATGCTGAATACCATGGTGGGCAGCGCCAGGATGGCGCCCCAGCCCGCCAGGCGCTTGACCACTTCGTTCTGGTGGACGGTGACCAGCGCCAGGTTGACCTGCATGGCGTCGGACAGGGTCTCCCGCATGGTGTCGGTAGACCGCAATACCCGCAGCACGTGGTCGTGCACGTCGCGGTAGTAGTCCCGCAGATCCGGTGAAACAATGTCCCGGTGTCGCCGCATCAGGACGTTGGCGATCTCGACGATGGGCGCGGCGGCGGCGCGCAGATCCGAGACCTCGCGCTTGAGTTCGTAGAGTCGCCCGATCAGCGGACGGTCCACGCGGTTCTCGAAGATGTCGGCTTCGACCTGTTCCAGTTCTCGCTGATAGTGGTCCGAGATCACGAGGAACTGGTCCACCACGAAATCCAGCAGCGCATACAGCGCAAAGCCGGTTCCCTTGGCCAGTTGCAGCGGATTGCTCTCGCAGCGGTCGCGGACGCGGCGGTAGCTGCCGGTCTGGCCGCGCCGAATCGAGATCAGAAACCGCCGGCCGGCGAAGATGTGGGTTTCGCCATATTCCACCCGGTCGCCATTGAGCGCGACGGTGTGCACGGCCAGAAACAGGGTGTCGCCGTATTCCTCGATCTTGGGGCGTTGATGAGCCGACCGGGTGTCTTCCATCGCCAGGTCGTGCAGTCCGAACTCTTCCTGGATCTTGCCCAGTTCGGCCGCGTCCGGTTCGCTCAGGGCCAGCCACACGAAGGTCTCCGGCTCCTGCAGCAGGTCGCTGATCTGGTCGATGGTGATGCTGCCGATGCCCTGGCCCTTGCGGTAGGCCGCATAGTTCACATACATGGGAAAACCCTGGAGTGGCGCTGAAAAGGGAGAACCGATGGGTTCGTGTCAGCCCGCTATTGTCCCGCATCGGCGATGGCTGTCGCTACTCTGATTGAGCTGCGGTGACGAATGGCAGGCCGGTTTGTAGACTACCGCCCTCTCATTCCGGTCGAGGCGACGATGAATCCTGAAGGCAAACCGCTTGCGGCAACCGTTCGCGCCGTCCGCGATCGCGGATTGGCCGCGACCATTGTCCGGCGCACGTCGCTTTGGTATGGCGGGGGAGCGGACCTAGCGATGGATCGGCCGGCTCATGTCCGGGCCGGCTCCAGCCTGGCCTGGTTCGGTGGCCGGCTTGCCGTGGTGCAGGACGATGCCTCGTTCGTCGCCCTGATCGACCCGGCCGTCGGGCGGGTGGATGCCCTTGCGCTGCCGCTGGGGAAGGACCGCGTGCGTCAGTTCGACGACGCCCGCGGCAACAAGCAGGACAAGCCCGATTGGGAGGCCTGCGCGGTGACGCCTTCCGCGGCGGGCGAGACCCTCTGGCTGTTCGGGTCTGGATCGACCGGCCGGCGCGAGTCCGTCGCCTTGATTCATTCCAGCGGCGAGGTCGAGCTGTTCGCGGCAAGCGGGCTCTATGGGCAACTGCGCGCCCAGGTTGCCTTCAGCGGCAGCGAGCTGAATGTCGAAGGGGCCCTTTTTTGCGATCGGCGAATCCGGCTGTTCAACCGTGGCAACGGCGCCCGTCGGGATGGCCTGGCACCGGTCAATGCCAGCTGCGACATCGATGCCGCGACTCTCGAAGCGCATTTGCGCAGCCCCGGATCGGTTCCACCGCCACAGCTGGAACGGATCGTTGCTTACGATCTCGGGACCATACAGGGCGCGCGCCTGACCTTTACCGACGCCGCAGTGGCCGAGAAGGGAATCTTCTATCTGGCCACCGCCGAGGACTCCGCGGATGCGGTCAGCGACGGCGTGGTCGGCGGTTCGGCCATCGGCATCATGGACTCCCACGGCTGTCGCTGGATCGAACTGCGCGAGTCCGACGGTACCGTGAGCCGCAGCAAGACCGAAGGCATCGCCCTCGTGTTGGCGCGGGAGGGGGCGCTGTTCGCGGTGGTTGACGCTGATGATCCGGAGCGCCCCTCGGAACTTTGCGAAATCGTTTTAAACGGAACCTGGTAAGACGGCGGCGGGGGAGCGGGCCCGCTCCCCGCGAATCCATCGGGTTTTGGAGTTGCCGGTCATCCCGACCGGGAATGCCAGTGTCCGGAAGCCAAAGACGGCGAAGGGCGTGCCGGGTCTCCGCAAGCGGGATTTCGGCAGATCCGATCGCGCGGTTGCTTCGGTCGCAACGTTCCGGCGCTGGAACGACCCCCATAAATCAACGATCCGTCGTCAATTTCCGGCACAACAGGATCGGTCCTGCTGAACCGGCGGACACTTGACCGAGCCATAGGAGCAGAAGACGCAGCAATCCCCTGGCTTTGGTCTAAGCAGTGCCCCGCAGCCCTTGCAGTCGTAGAAGAACTGGCAGGCATCCGTCGGCATGGTTTCGATTTGGGCATGTCCACAATGTGGACACGTGAGGACCGACTCCACCATCAGCTCTTTCATTTGTCCTCCGCCTTGATGTTGGACGGGAATCCGGCCACCGCGGTCGTACCGATCCATTGATCGCCCCCGGCTAGCGCAACGCCCGATGCGCCGAGGCGCGAAGCGCATGGGTCGTTAATAGCCACGGGAACGACACCCGCTGATGCCGTCCGGTCGGCAGAGTATAGTCGCCGGGATATCGAGTCGAGCCCCTCCGAGTGCGGTCATGCAATCATCCGGTCGCTCCATCCCCGTTACTCCGGGCTCTGGAGGAAAGGGACAATGACGCAAAATGAAGGATTACCTCGTCACCCCGCCAGGGACTCCCAGTATCCAGTGGCCAAGGATGTCTTGGCATAACGCATCGCCGTGGTCCGGATTCCGGCAATCCGTGCCGAAATGACG
>VEPB01000545.1 GCA_012026715.1 Methylococcaceae bacterium
CGATCCATGCATCCCAGCGGAGCACTTTGAGGTCTTTTCACATGTGACTGGCCGGACGCATTTCCAGATTAGATCGCGGATATTCCAAGAGGCGGATCGGTCGCGATTGGTTGATTCGCCTCCTGCCCCCAAGCCTACATCCGCCATCTAACCTCACAGCACATCATTTAATACAGTGGAGGTACCCTTTATGAAACCTGAGATGATGTTTGATGGACAAACGCTGACTTGGACAGGAGTCGGTATTTTCAAGGCTACTACTGCATTACCCGATTACCAGGAACCAAAATACCAATGTCTGAAGGACAAAGGCCCCGTTCCTGAAGGGAGGTATCGGGTACTGGTTTCCGATCAAGGTATCGCCAAGGATGACGGAACAGGATTTTGCAATTTGTCTCCGGCATGGGGTCTACAAACGATTCCACGCGGCACGGATGCCGGCAGTTGCGAAAAGTTTTGGGCGAATTGGGGGTTCAACCGAGCGAGACTTGAACCAGCTGATAATGCCACTCGACACGCCTGCAAACCTTCGCGAGGAGGCTTTTATTTGCATGACTCAACCAAGGTTTACAGTCACGGGTGTATCGAGGTCGAGGGCCGATTGTTTCCTCTTCTTAAGGACATAGCCACGAAAAAGAAGAAGCGCTATATCACGTTAGTGGTCAAATATGCTCCTGGCCGGATTACTAACGGGGGCACGCGTGAATAATATTAGATATGTCTTCATTTTGACAGGCTTTATGGCGGCAAACTGCTTTGCCACAGCGAATGAAGCTTCAATCCGAAACGACCTCAAAGGCTGTGTTGACCTTCAGCCTGGTCAAACAGAGCAGGTGGGCAACCTGGTTGTCCTAAACGCTAAAATTACCATAAACAAATCGATTGCTGATTGTGGGTGCAAATCCGCCTTGGTAACCTATCGAAGCTATACAAAACAAGAATGGGGAAATAGGCTTCTGCAAAGCGGAGTATTTGGACTGCGCGAATCTACCGAAACCAAGTTCGTATTGGCTTCTGAGAAGAAACTTCTGTCATCTGGTCCAACGATTTTAGAAATATCATGCTCGAGTCCAGAGTAACTCGCCTGGCGAGATAAGGTTCAGCCTTTTGGCGATAAGTTGCGCTTGTAGGATGTCGTCGATGTGCGTTTCTAGCTGCGCTCAGCTGCGAGCAGCGACGCAACGGGACGGCGAAATGATCAACTTGGTGGGAGAAAAGCCTAATGGGAACACGCTTTGGCCGCCGCGCTGCAGATGGCACCTACGAGTACCACGACACAAAGGAGTCGCTGGTTGAGGCAGAGCGCAGCGAGAACAGCGAAGCGCTCGAAGGACTGTTCGGGTTCATCGGTCTCTTGATCGGCGGGGTACTGGCCTACATTGCTTTGTTGAAACTGGGCGCGGACTGGCCGAAGTGGCTGCGCTTCGGCCTCGTGATCGTCGGCGCCGGAGGTGCCGCCTACGCGCTGGCCAGGCTCGCCAATCTGATCTGGAACCTCATCCTGACCCTCATGCTATTGGGCGTCCTCTATGGCATTGGCTCGCTAATCTGGAAAGCCGTGTAGGCTTTTATCGTATCCGCAGGCTCGCGAACGCGACTTCAGCCCAGATAACGCGCCAGCAATCCGCTTTCGTGCCCCGCCGGCAAAGGAATCCGCACCTGCCAGCCGCCACCGGGGGCTTCATCGATAGGTCTCCCTTCCAGGTCTTCCATGCGCTCCAGCACCAAATCGCGATTGCCCTCCGGCAAGATCAGTTCCAGCCGGTCTCCCACCGCGAACTTGTTCTTGGCCAGAATTTTGGCGGTGCCGGTGACCGGATCGTAGCCGGTGATTTCGCCGACGAACTGCTGCTGGTGGCTGGTGGAATAGCCCCGGATGTAGTTCTGGTACTCATGGCTGTGGTGGCGCTGAAAGAAGCCATCGGTGTAGCCGCGCTGCGCCAGGTTCTCCAGCACGCCCAGGGCGGTCGGGTCGAACGGCCGGCCGGCCTGGGCGTCGTCGATAGCCTTGCGATAGACCTGGGCGGTGCGCGCCACGTAGTAGTGGGACTTGGTGCGGCCTTCGATCTTGAGGCTGTCCACGCCGATTTCGATCAGCCGCTGGACGTGTTCCACCGCCCGCAGGTCTTTCGAATTCATGATGTAGGTGCCGTGCTCGTCTTCCATCACCGGCATCAGCTCCCCGGGGCGGTTTTCTTCTTCCAGTAGATAGACCCGGTCGGCCAGCGGGTGGCGCGGGGTGTCGCCACAGTCGGCCCGGTTCAGTTCGCCCCAGCCGATCCCCAGCGGCGCGGCCGGTACCAGGTCGCTCTCGGCATTTTCCTCGGCGCCGCTGATGTCGTACTTCCAGCGACAGGAGTTGGTGCAGGTGCCCTGGTTGGGGTCGCGGTGGTTGAAATAGCCGGACAGCAGGCAGCGGCCGGAATAGGCGATGCAGAGGGCACCGTGGACGAAGGTCTCCAGTTCCATGTCCGGACACTGTTGGCGGATCTCGGCGATCTCATCGAACGACAATTCCCGCGACAGGATCACCCGGCTGATGCCCACCGACCGCCAGAACCTCACGGCCGCGTAGTTGACCGCGTTGGCTTGCACCGAAAGGTGGATAGGCATGTCCGGCCAGGTTTCCCGCACCAGCAGGATCAGCCCGGGATCGGCCATGATCAGGGCATCCGGTCCCATGGCGATGATGGGGGCCATATCCTTGAGGAAGGTCTTGACCTTGCTGTTATGGGGCAGCACATTGCTGGCCAGGTAAAACTTCTTTCCTTGTCCGTGCGCCTCGGCGATGCCTAGGCCTAAATTCGCTTCGAGAAAATCATTGTTGCGCACCCGCAGGCTGTAGCGCGGCTGTCCCGCGTACACCGCATCGGCCCCATAGGCGAATGCGTAGCGCATGTTCTTGAGGGTTCCGGCCGGGGAGAGCAGTTCAACGTGTTTCATGGAACAGGGGCGATGGTGCCAGTGGACGGCGCATATTAGACCAAGCTGGCGCCGGAACCGCCAACAATCCGCCGGAGCGCAGCGCGCCCATGGTTATAATGCGGGAAAGCTCCGTTCCGAGACACCCAAATGACTGTTCCCACCATCGAATCCTTCGTCGGCAACACGCCGCTGGTGCGCCTCCAGCGATTGCCGGATGCCTCCACCAACGTGATTCTGGCCAAGCTGGAGGGCAACAATCCGGCCGGATCGGTGAAGGACCGGCCGGCCCTGAGCATGATCAAGCGCGCCCAGGAGCGCGGCGAGATCAAGCCCGGCGACCGGCTGATCGAGGCCACCAGCGGCAATACCGGCATTGCCCTGGCCATGGCGGCGGCCATCATGGGCTACCGCATGACCCTGATCATGCCGGACAACATGAGCGCGGAACGGCGCGCCACCATGAAGGCCTTCGGCGCCGAGATCATCCTGACGCCTGCATCGGGCAGCATGGAGGCGGCCATCGACCTCGCCCGGGCCATGGAAGCGCGCGGGGAGGGCAGGGTGCTCGACCAGTTTGCCAACCCTGACAACCCCCGCGCCCATTACGAAGGTACCGGACCTGAAATTTGGCGGGACACGGCGGGCAAGATCACCCATTTCGTCAGTTCCATGGGCACCACCGGCACCATCATGGGCACCTCCCGTTACCTCAAGGAGCAGAGCCCCGCCATCCGGATCATCGGGGTGCAGCCGGAAGGGGAATCCCGTATCCCCGGCATCCGCCGCTGGCCGCAGGAATACCTGCCCAAAATCTACGACCCCACTCGGGTCGACCAGATCATCGACATGGGCCAGCAGGAAGCGGAGGAAACCGCCCGGTTGCTTGCCGCCCGCGAAGGCATCTTCGCCGGCGTCTCCTCGGGCGGCGCCGTCGCCGCCGCGCTGCGGCTCAACCGGGAACTGGAACATGCCGTCCTCGTGGTAATCATCTGCGACCGGGGAGACCGGTATTTGTCGACCGGGGTGTTTCCGGATTAGGACTTGAGTTGCTTGTCGTAAACAACGGAAGGTTCGTAGGTCGGGGTTGAGAAACTATGGGGTATTTCCAATTGGCTTTTCTCACGGTTTTGCTGATGCTCTCCAGTCGTTATTTGCTCAAGGTGAGATGACCTCAAATTATCGGACTGATCGATGTTTATATTGTCCTAGCTCTGATATGTTTTGTTATCTTGAAATTCTTGCGCTAACCCACCGGTACCAATTTTTTTATTTCAGAGTGTAGGTTGGACAATAGCGCAGCGTTATCCAACAAATCAGGGCCACAGTCCCCAACCGTTGACCACCGACCCAACACCGCAAGATTCCGATTGACCGTCCATCGAAACCGATACGCGCGCACAGCAAAGGGCCGGAATATTGCGGAACATTCGGAGGCATGGGGGAATTTTTGATTTATGGGCACTTTACTCAACTTTACTCAACTTTAGACATTCGCTAGACCCGCGGGCGGTTCCGCGGTTGGATCTGGCGGGGGTGAACTGGCTGGATTGGGCGCGAGACGGGGATCGTCCCGGTGTTCGGGGAACTGGAATTTCCGGGACTTGGGGTCATAGCCGTCGCGGAAGGGAAGTCCTGTAAATTCGATGCG
>VEPB01000377.1 GCA_012026715.1 Methylococcaceae bacterium
ACTGTTGAAATCCAGATGCCGGACCCAGTCCTCCCGGACGAATCCCCGGATCAGATCCGCCACCATCTGAGGATGGGAAAAGAGCAGTTTGTAGCTGTGGTCGTGGTACATGCCCGCAGTCTACCGCACCGGCCCGTTTCCTCTGCAGAGGTCCGTCCCTCGATGGGCTCCGGCGGTGGCGACGCCGGAACGGAAGAGCACTCAGGGAGTGACCGCCTGGGCGTAAGCGAAGGACTGGCCGGTGTTGTCCTTGATCTCGGCCTTCAGTTCGCCGGGCTGCTGGGGCACGAAATAGAACCGGAAGTTGGGGCCGGCGCTCACCGCGATGTCGGTCTGGGCGGTCATGATGGGCTTGCCGTTGAAGCTCACCTTGACGTCCTGGACGAAGTGGGCCGGCTTGACGAGCCGGCTGATCTGGTCCATCTGCATGCCGGTGATGTTGGGATGGCTGATCAGCAACTGGGTCAGATTGGGCTGCTGCAGGGCCAGCTTATCCCCGTCCAGCTTGAACTTCATTTTACCCAGGCGGGCCATGGCAGCCTCGAGGTCGGCGCCGATCGGCGCCGAACAGCCGCCGGAGGCTTTGACAAAGGCCTTGCTCATGGTCAGCTTGCCATCGCTGGTTTCGGCGATCGCCCGCACGTGGGTGTAGGAATTGACCCGAAGCCGCATGGCCACGTCGGCCTTGCCGCTGTCCGGGGTGAAATGGAAAGCGGCGGCGAACGGTGTGGGGTTGTTGTCGATCACCAGGGTGATGGTCTTGATGTAGCGATCCGCCGTCTGCGGAATCTTGGCGGTTACCGATACCGGCACCAGCGCCGGATCCTCGGCCCGATAGGGCGCGGTCAACTCGATGACGGCGTTGGATTCCTCGATGGGCTGGTCGGCGAAGTACTTCTGCTTCAAGCCGCCGTTCCATGCCGCTTCCTCTTCTCCGGCGGCCGGAACCGGTGCCGCGATGGCGGCCAGGACTCCGGCCAGCAGCAGGCCAAATAAGCGGGGATATTGTGAAATTTTCATGGCAAGGTCCTCGGAGTGGTTGACGTGTGTCATTAGGAAATCGATGTTCCGCAGCGCTTTTCAGGGTGGATCCGCAGCCTTTAAGGCTCTTCCCATTCTGCCTCCGCAAAACCGCTGGAGACATTGCGCTTATGGAACTCGTCGAACAGCTGCCAGTCGCCGCGCGAGCTGCGGCTCGCCTGTTCCAGGGCCTGTTCCAGCGTCTTGCCTTGCTTGACCAATCCACGAACTTCCTCGCGCAGCCGGGTCAGATAGTGCAGTTCCGCATCCGCGGCCGCCGGCCAATCGGACACGACCGGACCATGACCTGGGATGGCACGCTTGGCTTGGACGGAGCGTAGTTTCTCCAGTTCCTTCAGCCAGCCGGACAGGCTGCCGTCGACCACCGGCACATGGCCTTCGAACAACAGGTCCGCCAGCCACAGGATCTGGGTCTGGTCGTCGAACAGGCTGAGATCGGTATCGGTATGGGCCGGGCCATGGGCAGTCAGAATCAGGCGGCGTCCCCCCAGGTCCAATTCGAGCCGGTCCTGCACCGTTTGATCGGGCGGAATGAAATCGTCCCGGGTCAGACCGTTGTTGAGCTCGCGCTGTGCCTTTTCCAGGTAGAACGGCGCCCGCACCGCCATTGCCTGGGCCAGTTTGCGGTGGCCCACGAAGGTCACGCCGGGCTGTCGAAAGGCCCGATTGCCGTAGATATGATCGGGATGGACATGGGTGTTGACGACGTAACAGACCGGCACGCGAGTGGTGCGTTCGACGGCCGCCTTCAATTCCCGCCCCTGTTCCGGACTGCCGCCGGTGTCGATCACGGCAACGCAACGGCTGCCGACGACGAAACCGATATTGGCGATTTCACCGTGGTTATGGGCGTCGGGTAATTCATGCAGCCCCTGATGGACGAAAATCCCCGCCGCAATCTCTTTAAGCTCCAACGCAGAGGCCTCCTGCAGCGAGGCGGCGGCGACTGCCAGAACCATCGCCACACCCGCAAGGCTACGCGACATCCCGCCCCATCCGCTCGGCGATTCGTGAGGTGACGGAGTTGGTTGCGGTAGCGAGTTGTCAATGGATTCGTCGGGTGGCTTCATCTTCATGGAATGGATCGAACCGTTACGGGAGGTGATTCTAGCCGGGACTCCCGATGCGGGGTCAAGGGAGCGGCATGACCGGGTGGAAGTCCGACGATTCGGCTACAATCCCGCATTCTTTTGCGCGACCACGGTTTCATGCAGGAACTCGAAGACGCCATCCACCGATATCTGTCCGGAACCCTCACCCGGACCGAGCTTTATGCGGCTGTCGAACGGCTGCTCCAGGGACCGCCCGCCCAGCGGGAAACCCTGCGAAATGATCTGCTTCATGCGCCGCTGCCGCAAGCGGTTGCCGACGAACTGCTGCGGTTGCTGGACGATACCACCGAAGTCGGCGGCAGTTCCTGGCCGGAAGACGACCGCACGGTAACCGCGCCGCCACACCAGGCCAGCCAACCGCAGACGCCCCCTTCAGCGACCGGGTCGTTGCTGCAACCTTCTTCACTGGGTGCCGGAACGGGTCCCGAGCCGACGATCGGCCACACCCTCAAGGACCGCTTTGTGCTCAAGGAGGTGCTCGGCGTCGGCGGCATGGGCACGGTGTTCAAGGCGCTCGACCTGCGCAAGGTGGAAGCCAACGACCGCGAAGCCTTCGTTGCGCTGAAGCTGTTGAATTCGGACTTCCGGGCCAACCCGCTGGCCTTGATGGCTCTGCAGCGCGAAACCAAGCGGGCCCAGACCCTCTCCCATCCCAACATCATCAACGTCTATGACTTCGACCGGGACGGTCCGAATGTCTTCATGACCATGGAATTCCTGGAAGGCCGCCCCCTCGCCCGATACATCCGCGAACTGCCGGAGGGTGGCATGCGGTTTCGCCGGGTCTGGCCCCTGATCGAATCCATGGCCGAAGCGCTGGCTTACGCCCATCGCAAGGGCGTGGTGCACTCCGACTTCAAGCCGGGCAATGTGTTCATCGATGATGAGGGCGAGGTCAAGGTGCTCGACTTCGGCATCGCCTGCGCGATCAAGCGCCGGGAAGGCGGCGACGATGCCACGGTCTTCAACGCCAGAGACCTGGGTTCGCTGACGCCCGCTTACGCCAGCCTGGAACAACTCGGCGACCGCGACCCCGATCCGCGCGACGACATCTATGCGCTGGCCTGCGTGACCTACGAACTCATCTCCGGCAAGCATCCCTTCGGCAAGCTGCCGGCTGACCAGGCGCTGGAACTAAACCTCAAGCCCAAGCCCATTCCCGGATTGGGACGGCGCCAATGGAAGGGGCTGCAGTGGGCGCTGGAACTGGAACAGGGGCGGCGAATCCCGGACATCGAAACATTTCTGAAAGCGTTGCGGCCGCGCTCCTCCTGGTTCTATGCCGCCGCCATCGCCACCATCGCGGTGGCTGGACTCACGGCAACCAATGTTTACCTCACCGTGGTCACTCCCGAACGAACTCCGGAACCCCATCGGGTGATCCAGCTCAGCTCGGAGCAGCAACAGAAAATCACAGACTTGCTGGAATTGGCAGGGGCCCATTTCGAGGTCGGGTTTCTCACCACCCCGACCGGCAGCAACGCCCTGTGGGCCTATCAGGAGGTGCTCAAGATCGACCCGTACAACGAGGCTGCGATCAAAGGCATTCGAAAAATTGCGGATGCGCTCGAACAGCAGGCCTGGGAAGCTTACGAGAAAGGCGACCGTGCAGAGAGCCTCAAGAAAGTGATGGAAGGCCTGGAAGCCGATCCGGGCCATCTGGGCCTGACCAAACTGAAGGCCAAGCTGCAGGGCTGAGCGGTCGAAGAGCTCAGTGCTTCACTTCCACCGCCAGCTCGGCGCGCGCTTCGCCGGGGCCGGCTTCCCGCCCGGCGACCTCGGCGAAATTGGCGATCTCCGCGGCCGAAGCCAGGGCGACGATACGGTCGCGGCCGACCGGCTCGGCTACCCTCAGCACGAAAGTCGAACCACTCTTGGGCGGTACCCAATGGAGCTTGCCGGCTTCCGTCTCAGCGTCCTTCTGGACCGGATTGGGATAGAGCTGGGAGGTCTCCCCCTGGGAATTGATATAGGCCACATAGACGTGCATGGGCTTGGCCAGCACGAAGCGGAACTGTAGCTTATCGCCCACCTTGAAGCTGTCCCGGTCGGTACCGATGGCAAGGAATCCGTCGCTGCTCACCGCCTGGGCCTGACCCAGCTTGCTCAGCAGCGCTGGGGCGATGTGCGGCGGCTCGTCCGGCGAAGCCGGGGTCGGCATCGGGCTCGGTTCGGCCTGAACCACCCGTTCGGAGGTCGGCATCGCCGGCGGTAGCGTGGTCACCGGCACGGTGGTCGCAACCGGCGTCGGCTCCTGCCGGCCGGCAGTCTGGACGGATTGCTGCGAGGACGGCCAGAACAGCCACACACCGCCCGCCGCCATAGCCGCGACGCTGGCCAGCCCCGCGATCAGGGCGCTGCGGTTGGCTTGCCGGTTGGGGTCCAGCTCGGCGGACAGGCCGCTGACCGAAATCTTGTTGCGCTCGCGGCGGTGGAGAGCCAAGGCCTGCTCCAGCGCCCGCCATTGACGGTTGTTGAGGCCGGCGACCCGCTTCGGCCTGAGCCCCGCATCGCGGGCCTGCAGTGCCGTCAATCGGTGATAGGGGTGCTTGCCGGTCAACAGTTCATAGACGGTGCAACCGAAGGCGTAGAGATCATCAGCCGGATCCGCTGGCTCGTTCGCCAGAGTCTCCAGGCTCGCATAGCAGGGTGTGTAGGCCCCCAGGGCGCGGGCGTCCACCAAGGTCCGGTCATGATCCTGGTTCTTGCTGACCAGACTGGCGAGGCCGAAATCCAGCACCTTGACCCCGTTCCTGGACAGATAGACGTTGCCGGGCTTGAAATCGGAGTGGACGATGCCGTTGGCGTGAGCGAACGCCAAGGCCTCCCCCATTCCCTTGATCCAGGGCCAGGCCTCGGCCAGGCTCACGCCGGTGCGGCGTTCCTGGATCACCTGTTTGAGCGGCTTGCCCTCCAGGTACTCCATGGTCATGAAGATGTTGTGGCCGTCCCGGTCGAAATCGAACACCGTGATGATGTTGGGGTGCGGCAGATTCTGAGAGCGCTTGCACTCCCGCTGCAACGCGATCAGGAACTGGGGATCACCCATCAGGTCCGGGTTGAGGATCTTGACGGCGACGTAGGGTTCGCGGTCGCGTGCTTCCTCTCGGCGAAAATCCAAAGCCTTGTAGACGATGCCCATGCCGCCCCGGCCCAATTCTTCTTCCAGGCGGAAGCGGCCCTTAAGCAAGGCACCGACTGCCGGATATTCGGCGTCCCCGTCGGTCGGGGCCAGGACGGAATCGAAACGGGATGAGGCCGTCGCCTCCCGCAGGCTGACCGAGGTCAGCCGGGTCGCATCGTTGCTGCCACCGATGGAATCCGACATGGGCCCGATCCCGCTCTCAGCGGCCGGCGACGATGCGGCCCCGGCGGTTTACGCCGCTTTCGGGATTGGCCTTGTCGAAGGGGCTGGACTTGCCCTTGCCGACGGCCCGGATGCGGGAACCGTCGATGCCGTAAGCGCTGACCAGGAAATCCTTCACGGCAGTCGCGCGGCGCTCCGACAATTGCTGGTTATAGGCCGATCCCCCTTTACTGTCGGTATGACCCTCGATGGTGAACTCCAATGTGCTGAGTTTGCTGGAAGCCAGTGCCTCGCCCACGGGGCCCAGCTGTTTCTTGGACTCCTCGCTGAGCAGGTCGGAGTTGTAATCGAAATAAACCTGGAGGCTGACCGCACGCTCCGCCTTCGGCTTGGCGGCGGCTCCTTTGATGGCTTGGTGCACCGGCTCCATGCTGATCCCGCGAGTTTTGCCGCGCGGTGCCTCGGTTGCGCCGTCTTCGGTCGCGGGCGGGGCCAATGAGTCGATGATCTCATCCTTGGTGGGCACCCTCGACCCGATATTCTGCTCCTGGCCCCAAGCCTGCGGTATGGCCAACCCTAAAGCAACCATGATCATGGTGGAAAACAATCTAACGCTCATGACACGACCTCCCAGAATGAATGTTCCGTAACTATATAGGACTTGGACGAACCGCGAATCTCGCCGGCTCGGCCGGCGCGGCCAACTGTTTAGGCCCGGCATCACTGCCTCCCACTCTACAGGGATTTCCGCGTACCGCAACATGATGGGGACGCCGGTGAGCGACCGGCTACAATGTCTCGTTTTCCAGCCCCGCGTCCCATGCCGTTGAGCCAGCGCCATCCCGAGACGACCTTTCAGGGCCTCGTCTATATGACGATCGCCTGCCTGTTGTTCTCGCTGATGACCACCTGCGTGTTTGCCCTCAAACTATGCCAACCGGACTTGCCTGCCATGGTGGTGAGCCTGTTTCGAGTCCTGGTGAATCTGGCGGTACTCGCCTTGCCGGCCTGGTGGCGCCGGGATCTGGCGGGCCTGCTCGGCGACCGCCGGCCATCGCTGTGGTTGCGCGGCCTGTTTGGCTCATTGGCACTGATGCTGTCGTTCACATCGATTCAGGCCATCGGCCCCGGTGAAAGTTCTTTCCTCGGCGCCACCAGCGGCATCTTCGTGGCGCTGCTGAGTCCCCTAATATTGGGGCAGCGTCAATCCCTGATCGCCTGGCTTGCCATTGGCGGCGCCTTCGTCGGCGTTGGACTGATGTTCGACCCGCACTGGAACAGCGAAGATCTGGCTGGCCGCTCCATGGCCCTGGGCTCCGGCCTGCTGTCTGCCCTCGCTTACCTGATGGTGGCTCGGGCCGGGCGCAGCAATTCGCCTGAATCCGTCATTTTCTATTTCTGCCTGGTCGCGGTTCTGCTTCATCTGGCCTATTTCTCAATCCATGAACTCCGCTTGCCGGTCGCTGCGGACGCCTGGCTGGTACTTCTGGTCGGCGGCCTCGCCGCCAGCGGAGCCCAACACTTCATGACCCGAGCCTATCAACTGGCGCCGGCCACCCTGGTCAGCGCGACCGGTTACCTTTCTCCGGTACTCAGCCTGGCTTGGGGCATCTTTCTGTTCGCCAAGATTCCGGCGCCGGCGGCCTTGTCGGGTTGCCTGCTGGTGCTGGTCAGCGGCGTCACTCTGCCGCTCCTGAGCGCCCGTCGCCACTCCCCCCAGGGGAAAGATCGGCGAAAACTGTAAAGAAATCTTTACAGAAAACTGTCTCGCAGAACCGGCGCTCTCGGCATGTTTGTAAGATTCGTCTTACACTCGCGCCAGAGCAAAACCGTAACCTTTTGGTAACACTGAGATCCATGGCCATGGCAAGTAAATTGCTGCACTTAAGCGGCCTTGCCATTCCCGTCGTCCGATCGAGCCACCCCAAGAACCTATGCGCAATTTGTTCCGCGATTACATTGTTAGCAACGGCGGAAATTTCTATGACCTCGATGATATTTTGGCGGGCCGCTTCCGTAACAGCCGGTTGGCGAAACGCTGTGCCGAAGATCTGACTGAACTGTTCACTTTCATGCTGGTGGAATTCGAGTTGGCCGACGAATGGCTATGGCTGTTCCTGCCGGTGACGCTCGATTCGCCCATTCCTCTCGACAACGGTCTCCAAACAACCAGCCCCGCCCGGATACTCCCTAACCTGGCCGCCATCGCCACGATACCCAGCGCCGAACCGATGGTCAGGCATCGCTTTGAGATAGACCGTGTGTTCTATCTCCACGACCCGTTCACCGGCCGTATTGACTGGCTGTTCGAAAGCCGCGAAGGGATGCAGGGGCCGTTTGCCAGCAAGGCGCTCGCCGAAAAGGCTTTATTGGACTATATCCGGGCCTGCCGGCATCTCAAGCGCGAGCCGGAACCTAAACTAGAACCGCCCGATCTGTTCGCCGACGCGATCCGCAGACGAATCGCCAAGACCTGACGGTATCCCGATCAGGTCGCGACCGGCGCGGTTCCTCCGACGGTAAGGCCATCAACCCGCAGGGTCGGCTGGCCGACCCCCACCGGCACACTCTGGCCGTCCTTGCCACAACTGCCGACGCCGCTGTCCAGTTCCAGATCGCTGCCCACCATACTGACCCGAGTCAGGACGTCAGGCCCATTGCCCACCAGGGTGGCCCCCTTGACCGGCCGGGTGATGCGGCCGTTCTCGATCAGATAGGCCTCGCTGGCGGAAAACACGAACTTGCCGGAGGTGATATCCACCTGGCCGCCGCCGAAGTTCTTGGCATAGAGACCGCTCTTGACCGAACCGATGATCTCGGCCGGATCGTGATGACCTGCCAGCATGTAGGTATTGGTCATGCGCGGCATGGGCAGATGGGCATAGGATTCACGCCGGCCGTTGCCGGTCGGAACGACCCCCATCAATCGGGCATTGAGCTTGTCCTGCATGTAGCCTTTGAGGATGCCGTTCTCGATCAGTACGGTGCATTGGCTGGGGGTACCCTCGTCGTCGACCGTCAAGGAACCGCGCCGCTCCGGGATGGTGCCGTCATCCACCACGGTACACAGGGGGGATGCCACCCGCTCGCCGATCCGGCCACTGAAGGCCGAGGTACCCTTGCGGTTAAAATCGCCTTCCAGACCGTGGCCGATGGCCTCATGCAGCAAGACTCCCGGCCAACCGGGTCCCAGCACCACCGTCATGTTGCCAGCCGGCGCATCGACCGCCTCCAGGTTCACCAGGGCCTGTCGCACCGCCTCACGGGCATAGGCAAGACCGCGGTCGTCCTCGAGGAAATAACGGTAATCCTTGCGGGCGCCGCCACCGAAACTTCCCTGCTCACGCCGGCCCTGATGCTGCACGATGACCGAAACGTTCAGGCGCACCAGCGGCCGCACGTCGGCATGCATGGTGCCATCCTGCCCCACCACCATGATCACGTCATGGGCGCCGACCAGGCTGACGATGACCTGCTCCACCCGGCTGTCCTGCCGTCTTGCCTCCTGGTCGATGCGCCGCAGCAGTTCGATCTTTTCCGTTTCCGGTAGCGACAACAGCGGGTCTTCACTGCTGTACAGGCAAACCGGACCGGTACCGCCTGCCACCGCGACCCGGCCGTCGTTCCCGCGCGTAGCAATGGAACGGGCATTCCCGGCAGCCTCCAACAGGGTACTCAGGCCAATCTCGTCGCTGTAGGCGAACCCCTGCTTTTCCCCGGCGATGGCGCGCACTCCCATGCCCTGCTCGATGTTGTGGCTGGCATCCTTGCAGATGCCGTCTTCCAGCACCCAGGATTCATAGCGGCTGCTCTGCAGGTACACGTCCGCCGCGTCGACCGACGCCCCCAGCAACCGGCCCATGACCTGGTCGAGATCGCCGCCCGCGAGTCCGGCTGGATGTAAGAGGGTCTGTTCCGCGATGGCAAGAGCGTTCTGATTCATGGTGGACTCGGCTTGAAGAATTAGCGGCAACGCAGTCGGCGATGCTCCAGCACCGGGAAGGAGGTACGCACCCTGCGCAGTCGATCAGGATCGATTTCGGCGGAAACCACGCCGGCCCCGGTGGCCAGACTGGCCAGGGTCTTCCCCCAGGGATCGACCACCATACTGTGGCCATAGGTTTCGCGGCCGTTGACATGGAATCCGCCTTGATTGGAGGCTACTGTGTAACAAAGGTTCTCCACCGAGCGTGCCCGCACCAGCACATCCCAGTGATCGGCACCGGTCCGGGCGGTAAAGGCCGACGGCACCGCCAGCAAATCCATGCCGCTGTCGGCCATCTGCCGAAACAGTTCGGGGAAGCGCAGATCGTAGCAGATGGCAACCCCGAGCCGGCCGAAAGGCGTATCCAGAACCAGGGAATTCTCCCCTGGATCGATGGTATTCGATTCGAAGTATTTCTCGTCGGTCCCCGGCACGTTGACATCGAACAAATGGATCTTGTCGTAGCGGCCGACTTGATGGCCGGCGCCATCGAAGACCAGGCAGCCCGCTTTCACCTTGCCGGCCCGCGCCTGAATCGGGATAGTCCCGCCGACCAGCCAGAGCTTGTGTTTTTCCGCGGTGCGCGCCAGGAATTCTTGAATGGGCCCCGCACCTTCGGCTTCGGCCACTTCCAGCTTATCGGCCTCGTGTAACCCCATGATGGCAAAATTTTCCGGCAACACTACCAGGGAAGCGCCCTGGCCGGCAGCCTTGTCAACCAGCCGACCGGCTTCGATCAGGTTGGCATTGACGTTGGGGCTGGATGCCATCTGCACGGCTGCGACGATGGTCTTCTTCATGGTTGGTTTTCCTCAGAATCCGCTTCCAGACCGGACAGGCTCTTGAAGTCGGACCACGTTCGATTGATCAATTCCAAAGGCATATTGCCTTCGATGCGTTCGATGGCCGGATTATCCCAGCCTCCCCTGACCTGATAGGTGGTACTGGCGATGCTGACGGTCTTCTCTCCCATCAGCGACTGGGCGAAGTTGTATGCCATGCCCACCGCGGCCCCTCCCATCAAGGCTCCCGCCACGGGAATGCTGGCCAGGGTGTGGGGCATGACGACCACGGTCTCGTCCAGATCCTTGGCCACCAGGCCTACCCGCCCGGTGACGAAGATGCGAGCCGCCGCCGCATCGATCAGAAATGCCTCGGTATTTGCCTGTCCTCCGGCCAGATGGAACACCCCCTTCATGCCGTCATAGGCCATCCCCTTGCCGAACAGATCTCTGAAATCCAGCAGCAGCAAACGACGCAAAGTTCCTAAGTTTAACATGCCGAGCGCCCGCCCCAGGCCGGGGTCCACGTTAAGCACGCTGCCCCGCCCCAGTGCCATACGCACATCCCCCCGCAGGCTCGCCAGGCCAAATCGGTCAGGCGACCCCGGCCAATCCAGCTCGAATGCAAGCTTGGTCGGGCTACCCCGAATTTCCCTGGCGTAACCGAAATCCGCCAGCAATTCCCCCAGATCGTCCGTCGCCAGCCGTCCCTTCACTCGAGTTTCGTCGGCGCCGGCTTGGCGCAACCAGGTTCCGTTCAGCTTAAGGCTGTGATGTTCCTTGTGCAGGCCCAAACTCGCAATCTCCAGCCCCAAGGGTAACGGCCGGGTCGTCAGCTTAAGGCTACCCAGCTCAATTCCGTGCCAGGCCGTCTTGCGGCTCGAAACCTCGATCGCCGGCAACGAGGCAGGATCCCAATCGATTTCGGAGCCGCTTTCCTGCGTCTCGCTTTTGGGTAAGCGCAGTTGATCCAGCTCCAGACGCAACACCCCCGGCTGTCCCGATGGATGCTGATAGCGGAAATTGCCGGTGCCGAAGGCAGTATCGCCTTCCCCCTGCCACCCCTCGGCCGAGCGTGTCGCCCGCAACGACACAGGGCCCAGGTCGCGCCCCTGCCAGTACAGTTCGGCCAGGTCGACATTCGCTGCAACCAGCGGAGGCCCGCTGCCGGTGCCTGCGCCATGCTTGCGCCACAACTCGTACCAGGCGGAGCCGTCCAGCACCGGCAAGCGCAAGGCCAAACTCAGCCCATCGACGACTGGCGGTGGCTCGCCGCCCCAGCCCAGCCGCCCCTGACGCAGACCGAATCCCTCGGCCGGTGGCGCCAGCAGCAGGTCGGCAAAGAATTCACGGTAGCGCAGTTTCAGTGGGGTGGGCTTGCCCCCCTGCAACTGCAGTTCGGCCCGCAGCGGGACGCGGCTGCGGCCAGACTTGGCAAAGGGCTCGGGCAGATGCACCGTTAACCCGGACAGATCCGACTCCAGCTGCGCCCGCAGCGGCGCATCAGCCGCGTCCAGCGCTTTTGGGATCGCCAATTGCAGCCGGTAGCTGGCCTCACCGTCCAAATATTCCCAAGCGCCCCCCGGAAACATTGTCTGCAACGCCGACATCCGTACCCGGCCAACCGCGTTAACTGCGATATCGCTGCGATCCCCGGCCAGATCCAATTCCACCGGAGAGCCTAGAAACTGCGCACGAAGCCCGTTGCCCTCCAGATCGTCGACGCTGAAATGGAGATCGCCCCCGATGCCACCGAGAGTCTGTCCGAGTTGCGGAAAACGCAAGCTCGCATCTTTCAGGCTGGCGATGCCATCGACCTTGGGTTCTCCCAGGCCGTCCCGCAAGGGCAGGTCCAGTTTCAGCGCGATACGACTGTCACCCCCCAGGTCGGCAAATTTTCGCAACCGGCCAGGAATACTAGCGAGCGGCGAAGCCGCCAGAAAATCCATGGCCTGATTCACGCTGGCATCGACCTCCCCGGTGACTCTCAGCCTGGGCGCGCGTTCGAGATCGGCGACTTCCGCCTTGGCCCAGCGGATGCGGCCCTCTCCAATCGTGCCCCGGTTCGCGTCGATGGACAGGGTCGGACCGGTGAACAGCAATTTTGCGTCAACCCCTTTTAACGCCGGCCAATCGGGCTGATATCGCAGATCGACGTCGCGGCAGTCCACGGCCACCTCGAACACCCCTTCGCCGGAACGGAACGGATAAGCATGGAGCGGCCCGTTCAGCACCATGTCGACGCCGTCGACGTGCCCTGCGGTCAGGGCATCGGCGAGCCAGGCCGACGTCACCGGAATCACGCCGTACGGCAGGAAGTGCTTGCGCGCCGGCAAGTCGCCGCCACCCAGCCGTACCCGCAAATCCAGCAGGGGGGAGCCGTCGGCGCGATCCAGCCCATCCAACCCGAAATGGCCGTCAAACCGAAGACCTCGGCTTTCAAGAACCAGATCGGACGCCTGCAGCCGCCAGCCCTCGGCGCTGCGACCCCAACCAAGTTCACCGCTAAAGCGGCTGGCCACGATCGGTTCCGGAAACACGGCCGGCACCTCAACCGCGCCCTCGTCCATGCGAAAACGCATCGAACCGCCGGCGTCATCGGCGCGAACGACGGCGTTAAGCCCCGTTAGCCCCGGAGTCTGCCGCCAGGGTTTGAAACCGACATCCCGCAATTCCGCCGCCAATGCCCAACGGACGTCATCGCGAAACCAGCTGAGCCCGTGCAATTCGCCTCGTGGCGACATGCTCTGCAGTCGTTCCCGCACCTCGGAATCCACCGGTCCGAGGGCATCAAGGACCGCCCTCACGTCTTCAAGATTCAGCAGCGTGCTCGCCAGCGCCCACTGGTTGCCGGACGGGCCGTAACTCACGGCGAAATCAACTGGCTGCCGGGCAGGCTGAAACAGCCCGAAGCGCCAATCCTGACCGCGCAGCCGCCAGCCATCGCCTTGCCGCTGCCAACGCAACCAACCCGACACGCTATCAAAGGCCAACTGGCGGATGCCCTCCGGCCATCGATAACTCAGACCGGCCTGCCCCCACTCCAGCCAGGCCACCGCCTGCCGCAGCGCGGCACCGTCCCATTCGGTCCACAGTTTGAAATCGGCCATTCCGGCCTGTTGCCGCATCGGCAATCCGAACAGATCGGTCAGGCGTCCGGTCCTGACACCCCTGCCGTCCAGATAAACACGACCGTGCCAATCATCGCCGGCGAGGTCGCCCCCGATCTCGGCCACGACCTGAAGTTGGCGGCCCAGTTCCGGAGCGGGCGCCAGCGCAAAATCCACGACATGGCTTACGCCGTCATTACGCAGATCCAGGGTGAGGCGTCCGAGGCGGAACGCCCCCGGCGCACGCGCATCGTCCAGGCGCAAATCGAGAGCTTCCAGATGAAGTCGACCCACTGCCATCAACCAGTCGGGGCGGCCTTCACTGGTCGGCAACCCGACCACCGACCATCCGCCATCCGCCTGCTTCTGCAGGGTAATTTCCCCTTGCGCCAGACCAATGCCGGCCAGGACCGGCGAGCGCGCCAGCAGTGATCGCCAAGGATCGAGCGCCAGCGACAGCCGGCCGAACCTCAATGGCTCTCCTTCGGCGCCCCCCACGACCACATGTTTCAGTACGATCTGGGGATGAAACCCGCTGACGCCGGCCGTCAATTCGCCGATGCCGACGGGCTGGCCCAAGGCCTCACCCGCCAGCCGCTCCAAGTCCTCGCGATAGTCGGCCGCCAGCGGCACCAGAACGTAGCGCACCGTCAGCGAGGCCAAGGCCAGCGCCACCAACAGGGCCAGCGATAGCCAGGCCGCAAAGCGACTCAGATGGACGTGGAATTTCAACGGTGGTTAGAGCAGCACGACGTCGTACTGCTCCTGGTTGTACTGGGCCTCGGCCCGGAACTTGATACTGACGCCCAGGAAGGATTCCAGCTCCGACAGCATGTCCGCCTCCTCGTCGAGCAGCCGCTCCACCACCTCGTTGGCCGCCAGCACCATCAGCTCCTGCACGTTGTACTGGCGCACCTCGCGGATGATTTCCCTGAAAATTTCCAGGCAGACGGTTTCGGGCGTCTTGAGCACGCCACGACCGCCACAGCACGGGCAGGTCTGACACAGAATGTGTTCCAGGCTCTCGCGGGTACGTTTGCGGGTCATCTCCACCAGGCCGAGGGACGACACCTCACTGATACAGTTCTTGGCGTGGTCCTTTTCCAGATTCTTCTGCAGCGACTGCAGCACCTGCTCTTTGTGGTCCTGGTCCTGCATGTCGATGAAATCGATGATGATGATGCCGCCGAGATTGCGCAGCCGGAGCTGTCGGGCAATGGCCTGGGCCGCCTCCAGGTTGGTCTTGAAGATGGTCTCTTCGAGGTTGCGCCCGCCTACGTAGGCGCCGGTGTTGACGTCCACCGTGGTCATCGCTTCGGTCTGATCGAAGATCAGATAGCCACCTGATTTGAGCACCACCTTGCGCTCCAACGCCTTGCGGATTTCGTCTTCGACCCCGTACAGGTCGAACAGGGGCCGCTCGCCGCCATAGTGTTCGATCAGCGGGAGCGTCTCCGGCACGAACTCCTTGGCGAACTTGAGCAGACGCGCATGGGTTTCGCGGGAATCGACCCGAATCTTTTCGACCCGGCCGCGCTGCAGGTCCCGCAGCACCCGCATGCTAAGGGGCAGGTCTTCGTGCAGCAGGGTCCGGACCTTGGCAGTGCGGGTGCGCTGGGCGATGGAATTCCACAACTTCTGCAGGAACAGCATATCCGCCCGAAGCGCGGACTCTTCCACCCCCTCGGCGGCGGTTCGGACGATGAACCCGCCGGCGCTGTGTTCCTTCTGGAACGTTTCCACCACCGCCCGCAGCCTGCTGCGTTCCTCCTCCGACTCGATCCGTTGGGATACCCCGTTAACCTTGGAGAATGGCATGTAGACCTGGTACACGGAGGGTATGGAGACCTCCGTTGTGAGCCGGGCGCCCTTGGCGCCGATGGGATCCTTCACCACCTGCACCACCAATTCCTGGCCTTCCCGGAAGATTTCCTCGATCAATCCGGCGGCCGAACGCTCCCGCTCTGCGGCATTGAGATCGAACACATGCAGGAAAGCAGCCCGTTCCAGGCCGATGTCCACGAACACCGCCTGCATCCCCGGCAGTACCCGCGACACCCGGCCTTTATAGATGTTCCCCACCAATCCGCGCCGCCGGGTGCGTTCGATCAGCACCTCCTGTAGCACCCCGTTTTCGACGATGGCGACACGGGTTTCCGGCAGGGTAACGTTGATCAGGATCTCGTCGCTCACGGGGCTCGTTCTCCCGGTAAAAGGTGGATACCGGCGGTAGCCAGCAGTCTGGCGGTCTCGTGGAGCGGCAATCCCATCACCCCCGAATAGCTGCCGCAAAGCCGGCTCACGAAAATGGCGCCCAATCCCTGGACCGCATAGCCACCGGCTTTGTCGAGCGGCTCCCCGGTCCGCCAGTAATCGGCGATGTCCCGTTCGCTCAAGTCCCGGAACGAGACCGCGCTGAGGCTCAGCGCGTCGTCGCACTCGGCGCCGCGCCGCAGCACGACTGCGCTCAGCACCTGGTGCTCGCGCCCGGACAAGCGCCGAGCCATGCTCTGAAAATGCGCGAAATCCCGCGGCTTGCCCAGCACTTCGCCATCCAGAACCACTTCGGTGTCCGCCGCCAAGATCCAACGCTCGGGGTCGGTCAACCCCGCCACCGCTGTCGCCTTGTCCATCGCGACCCGCCGTACATAGGCCTCCGGCGATTCCCCCGGCCGCACCGCTTCTTCCACGTCGGCAGCCATCACCTCGAAGTCGACGCCGATTTGGGCCAGCAGTTCACGGCGACGCGGAGAAGCGGAGGCGAGCACGATCCTGGGGGTCACGACGACGATCAACGATGATAGGGATGGTTGTGAAGCAGGCTCCAGGCCCGATAGATTTGCTCGGCCACTACCAGCCGCACCAGCGGGTGGGGAAAGGTCAACGCGGACAGGCGCCAGCGCTCGGCCGAAAGCCGCAGGCAATCGGCTGCCAGGCCATCGGGCCCGCCAACCAGCAGCGCCACGTTGCGACCCTGGCTTAGCCAGCGGCGCAAGGCTTCCGCCAACTGCGGGGTCGACCATTCGCCTCCCGACAGATCCAGCGCAACCACGTGATCGCTCGGCGTCAGCGCGGACTGCATCCGCTGGCCTTCATCGGCGATGGCGCGGGCGATGTCGGCATTCTTGCCGCGCCGCCCCGGCTCGATCTCCCGCAGTTCCAGCGCGCATTCCCGCGGCAGCCGCTTGGCATACTCGCGAAAACCCGCGTCGACCCAGTCCGGCATGCGGGTTCCCACAGACACCAGCCGGATCAGCATCGGCGGCCGACGACGGGACGGTCAGACCACGCTGAGCATGGCGTCGAGTGCCTGTCGCGCCGGCCTTGCGACCACCTCGGGCACCTCGATGCGATTGACCACGCGGCCCTCCGCCAGATTTTCCAGAATCCAGGCGAGATGCTGCGGATCGGTACGGAACATGGTGGAACACATGCAGACGGTGGGCGACATGAAGTGCACATGCTTGCCGTCGGCCTTGCACTCCTGGTGCAATCGATTCACCAGATTCAGCTCGGTGGCCACCAGCCAGCGGGTGTTGGGTGGCGCCGCTTTCACGGTCGCCAGAATCGACTCGGTGGAACCGATGTAGTCGGCCTTTTCGCACACCTCGAACGCCGCTTCCGGATGCGCGATGACCAGCGTTTCCGGATACTCCGCCTTGAAGCGGTCGATGTGCTCGGGCCTGAACATCTGGTGTACCGAGCAGAACCCTTTCCACAGCAGGATGCGGGCTTTTTCGATCTGTTCCTCGGTCAACCCGCCCATGGGTCGGGTGTAGTCCCACACCGCCATTTGCTCGAGCGGTATGCCCATGCGATACCCGGTGTTGCGACCCAGATGCTGGTCCGGAAAGAACAACACTTTGCGGCGGCGAGCAAAACTCCACTCCAGGATTTTGCGGGCATTGGAGGACGTGCAGACGATACCGCCGTGGTTTCCACAGAACGCCTTGAGATCGGCGGCGGAGTTGATATAGGTCACCGGCGTGACGGTGGATTCCACGTCGACGACAGTAGCGAGTTCCTGCCAGCAGCGCTCGACGTTGACCAGATTGGCCATGTCCGCCATGGAACAGCCAGCCGCCAAATCCGGCAGGATGGCAATCTGCTCCGGCCGAGACAGGATGTCCGCCACCTCCGCCATGAAATGCACGCCGCAAAATACAATGTAGCTGGCTTCGGACTGCGCCGCCAACCGCGACAGCTTGAGCGAATCACCGGTGAAGTCGGCATGGCGGAACACTTCGTCGCGCTGGTAATGATGTCCCAGAATCACACAGCGGCTGCCGAGACGCTGCTTCGCCGCCACGATGAGACGATCGCAGTCGTCATCGGGCAGGAGGGCGTAGTCTTCGAGCGGGAGAGCGAAAGCGGACATGGAATCGAAAGAGGGGAGCTGAATGGGCGGCGATTCTACCATAGCCTTCGGCTCGTACGGGCCGCGTCAACCCCAGCGGGCACCGTCCTAACCCGCCCGGAACTATCGGTATCGGTCTGTTCCGTCGCTGACCCCGCGCCCTCCGGGCAGAGGCCGGCTGGGCTCGGCTGTCGACCTGGATTGTTGGGAGCTCAGTTTGCGCGCGACCTTGTCCTTGTACATATCGGCGTCGGAAACCTTCAACAGCTCCGTGATGCTGGTACCATCCTGCGGATAGACAGCGATACCGATGCTAGTCCCCAACATCGGCGGCGCCCTGCCGGGATCCACGACGACCGGGGCGCTGCTCAAAAACGCCTTACGAATCTTTGATGCGACGAACTCGGCCCCGGCGCGGCCATCGATATCCTGCAGCAAAATCACAAATTCGTCGCCGCCGAGCCGGGCCACCGTATCGATCTCCCGCACACAGCGACTGAAAATCTTGGCGGCTCGCACCAACACCTTGTCACCGATGTTGTGGCCATAGTAATCGTTGATCCCCTTGAACCCATCCAGATCCAGGTACAGCACCGCGTGCATCAGACCTTGACGGTGAGCTACTGCCAACGCCTGTTCCAGCCGGTTCATGAACAGCTGGCGATTCGGGAGACCGGTCAATGCGTCGAAGTTAGCCTGATAGAACAAGGTGTTGCTGGCCTTCAGTCGCACCATCTCGTCCCGGTGGCGCGCCCTGCTGTACGCCAGCATAACCGGAACCGACAACATGCAACCGACCACAATACCCAGCAAGACCGGCCAGTTGAGCACATCGGCGCCTAACTGCTCCTCCACATTCAGGGTAAGTGGTTGTTCCGGTCCTCCGAGAGAGAAGCTCGCGCTTAGACGCGGGAACAAGTCGTCCAGCCAGCCACTTTCGCCATTTCCTTCCTGCCGCAAAAGCCAAACCGGCTCCTTGGAAAACATCCCGCCCTGATAGTAGATTCCGATCGACAGGCGGCCACCGGAAGTGGAGCTCGGAGGTATCAGCTTTGAAACCTTGGTCACCAGAATTGCGAAGAACTGCTTTTCCGCAGTCTCGACCGGTTGCACCAGCATGTATCCCAAGTCCCGATCCAGCAATCGGTAGGGCCGGGAGGCGATACTCCCTCCGGTCTGCAGCGCAATTTGCAAAGGGTATTGGGAAAACGCCATGGATCCAAGATCCAAACCGATCAGATCGATGTTCTCGGGCAACATGGGTTCCATGAACACGACCGGATAGTAAGTCTCGGCGGCGCCATCCACGGCCGTCCAGTTCTTCGAGCCCTCCTGGCTGAATTTTTTTACCTTGAAGTCTGCCCGGCCCTGAAGTTCGCGCTGGGCCGCAATGAAATGTTCCAGCCGCGCCCCTGGAACCGCCTGGGCCACTTGCAGCATGTAAATGTATGAGTGCCGGCTGAGAATATAGCGGGCGTAGTTGGCCAGGTTATCCGGATCTTCGCCATCGGAGGCTTTGAGAAACGCAGCCAATCCATGCAGGGCGACCAGATTCCGGTTTATCTGGGTATCAAGTTGGCCATGCAGAAATAGCGAAGCCTCGGCGAACCGATCCCGTTCGCGCTGAATGTCCAGCGAAACGGCAACGGTGAGCAGCAGACCCAAGATAGTGAGGAAAATCTCGATCAAAACTAAATTCAGTCGAGCCGATTTGATCTGGACTTCCTCGGTAGTCTCCTCCAAAGCGCACCTACGTTGAACTGAAACATGGGCCAACCGCCCCGGTCGAGTGACCCAAGCAACTTTTCGGCCACTCCCCAGCAAGTACAACGAGTCCGGCCGCGCATCAAGTAATAGACCGGCGTTGTTTAATAGTCTAGGCACACAGTTCCCGCCGGGAATGCCGTGCTATTCACAGAAATTGGCACCGTGGTTTCGACGATTCCCGGCTCAACCTCTTAAGGTGCAGATATCGCAATGACCTCAAGTTTGACTCGCGCGGCGCCAATCATTGACTAGACGATCATTGAATC
>VEPB01000036.1 GCA_012026715.1 Methylococcaceae bacterium
AACCACAGGTTGCGAGCGGCGAACAACCAATGAGTCAGCGCGCCGTAACCAAGCGCGGCAGCAAGGCTCAGCAGGGTGGCGGCCGGAGCCTCCAGCGCCGTCCACAACACCCCCGCCACCCACCCCCAGGCCAGCAGCGATGCCAGTTGAACAACTTCGTCAGCCCGGCGGATGGAATCGCCATCCCGCAGATTGGCGAAGGCGGTGGCCGCCAGTTCGACTCCGCTGAGTCTTGATCCGGCTTCAGTGGTAAACGGCGTATCGAACACATCGCGGTCTTTCTGCTCCACTGGCGACGTTTCCGACATGCCCACGAACACCGTCTTGCCGGCGAACGGCTCGCCGCACGCCGCCGTTTCGGCCACGCGCCGCAAGGCCAGCGGGAATTCCAAAGTCGGGATGGTGCGGGCCGGACCGAACCAGTTGAGGTAGACGAAATCCGGCATGGCCGACAGGCGGTTCAGCATCCCCTGCTGGTCGATGCCGGTAGCCGCCAGCGCTCCTTCAAGGAAGTTTTGGCGGGCGCTCCGCAACCGCTCGGTGTAGTTGCCCCCTGCCGGTTTCAACGAGCCTCCCTCCTCGGCCTGAGCCAACGCCGCAACGGCGGGTAACGCCGGCAAATCTCCGGCATCGGGCTTGAAAAGCCAGTAGCCGCTCACTTCTCCGGCGACGGCCGGCAAGGGAAACGGCGCTACCGCCAGCGCGGCGTCCCCGAATCGTGCCAACGGCTTGCGCTCGACCTGCCAACCATTGGTTGGGATCGATGCCGGGAGTTCGTCGCCGATGCCGAGATGGCTGACCAGTATCACGTTCCCCGCTTCCCGCAGCGCATCCGCCAGTTCGCCGTCCTGCTGCGGGTCCCGCTCGGCGGCGAAGAACACGTCATAGACGATGAGCCGGACACAGGAGCGCGCAAGTCCGCGTATCAGCTCAGCGTGGCGGCTGCGAGGCCACAATTCCGGGCGGGACGGCCAACCGGCCTTGGCGGAACTGCGCCCATCCATCCCCACGATCACGACGTCGGCGGGCGGCGGGCGCTCGCCGCGCAGGGCGAACAAAACCGGAAACCCCAACCGCTCTTCCACATCGAGTCCGAAGGGCAGCCAACTCAGCCAGCCCCCCAGCAGGGCCAGCGCCAGGCACAATCCGGCCGGGCGCAAGCGCCTGGAAGCTGACGGTGGCGATGACACAGCCGGTGGCATGGGGAGTCTCGGGTAACTGCCGTGGCGGTAAAGGTAACCCGGCAACTGTGGCAAAACCAACGACAGCCTGCCACCGGCAGCCGCCTCCAGCTCATGGCTGTTCATCGGTGTCGGCGGCCTAGCCTGCCAACTCCCGTCCGGCGGCGCCATTGAAGGATATTGAAGCTTGTTGAATCCGCATCGGTCCCCGATTGACAGTGCCCGCGCGTAGAGGAACACTCCTGTCGAAACCGTCAGTTGCCAATCTCGGGAGAACCGCGCCATGCCCCTGCACATCCCCGGTCTCGCCAAGAAGCTGCAATGCCTCTACCAGCACAATCCCCGCATCAATTCCCACGAATTGCTGGCTCGCAACCTGGGCATCGCCCCCAACAACATCTCGGTGTGGATCAACGGCAACGACGTCCGGGTGCCGGAATTGGTGCCCAACCGCCATGTGAAGACACTCTCCGACCTGTTCGGCGTCCCGTTGGAACTGCTGGAGCTGGAATCCCTGGAGGAGTTCAAGAACCGGCTGAGGACAGCGGAAAAACCGGGCTTCCACAAATGGACCCGGGTGCTGGAACATGCCGTCACCTCCAACGCCATCCGCCTGGTGCGCTGTTCGACGGCGGCCGGGCCGCTACGGGGCCTGGTCGCGGACGACAGCGACGCCACCGAACAATTCGCGGAAGGGGAGCGGCTCTACGTCCATCTGGAACTCACCGAGGAATGGCCGGAATTCCCGGCCAATCTCATCGTCCTGAGCATCGACGCAACCCGGACCACCTGCCTGTGCCCGTCGCCATTGGCACCCGATCCAACCCTGCACGCACCGACCTTGCGGATCCCCCCGAGCCGCAATCTGAAAGTCTCCGGGCCACCCGGCCTGCAAAGCGTGCTGGTCCTGCTCACCCGCCGCTCGCTCCCTGCCGATGTGGCCGCCGGACTGAGGGAAGGCCGGACCGCGACGACCCTCGAACGCTTCGCCGAACAACTGCTGGCTGCGCCCAGCAGCAACTGGCGCTTGCTGCGCAAGGATTACGAAGTGGTGTGATGGAGCCGTTGTCGCCCGGGTCTGCCGCCAAGGATGTCCGCCGGCTCTCGGCCCAGGCCTCGACCCGGGGTGACTGCGCCGAAGCGGTACGCATGCTGGAGCTCGGCTGTGCCGAAACCGTCAGACGAATCGGCCCGCTCCATGCCTGCCACGCCGACCTGCTGCTCCAGCTGGCGGCAGCCTACTCGGCGATCGGCCGGCACCGCGAGGCGATTGCCAGCCAGCTACAAGCACTCGAAATTCTGGCTGCGCTCCACGGCAAATCTCACCCTCACTACCTGCGAACCCTCGGTGACACCGCACTGCTGCAACAGCGGGCGGGCGCGCTTGAGCCCGCGGAACTCAGCTTCCGACACGCCTGTGCACTGCAGCAATGTTTGCCGGAGCGGCAGATGGAAGCCGCCGAAAGCCACAGCCGGCTGGCCTGGTTGCTGTTTGCTCAGGGCCGAACCGATACAGCCTGGGCCGCCGTCAGGGAAGCCGAAGCCTGCCGCGACCAGGCTATCCGCGCGCTGCTCGGCGCCGGCCCGGAACGGACGCAGCAAACCGCCCTCGCCGACATCCAGGCGGGCTACCAGCTCTGGCTCGCGATCGCCCTGGACCAACGCTGGGCCGGTCCGACCGCAACTGCCCTGGCCTTCGAATTGGTGCAACGGCGCAAGCTGCTGCGGCTGCATGGCTCGCTGTCGCTCCGTTTGCATTCGGGTGCGGCTCCTGTCGATTCCGGCCTGAAATCCCGCTGGATCGCCCTGCGTCGACAACTGGCCGACGCGACACTCAAGCTGCGGGACGGGGACACCGTGCGCATTCGCGGGGTCCATGACCAGCGCATGGCCCTGGACGAGTTGGAGCGGCGCCTGGTGGATGCCGTCGCAGGCGCCCCCGACGCAATGCCGGGAATCAGCCAGGCCGATGATTTAGCAGCGGCCCTTCCAGCGGATACCTGTCTGGTGGAACTGGTGAGGTATCGGGCTCACCGATTGCCGCAGTCGCCACAGGAGCTGCCTGCTCCCGAAGATCAATGCCACTATGCGGCGTTTGTCGTGCGCGGCGGCAAGGCGGAACTGTCGTTGCACGACCTGGGGCCGGCCGATACCATCGACCGCTTGGTACACCGCCACCGCCGCCAGCTGGCCACTGGCGCCCCCGGCGCCATGAGGGGGCTGCTCGATGCAACCGAGTCCGATCCGGAGCCAGCTCCCGGCGAACGTTTGCGCAATCTGCTGATCGATCCGCTGCGGCAGGCCTGGAGCGACTGCCGCCGGCTGGTGTTTGCCGTGGATGGAGAACTGGCCCTGCTGCCGCTGGAAACCTTGCCGGAAGACTCCTCCAACCGGTTCCTGGCAGACCACTACGTGATTTCTTATCTGAACGTGGCGCGGGAATGGCTGGGCCGATCCGACGACACTGCCACCCGGGCGGATGTGGTGGTCGCGGCGCCCAGTTTCGACACCCGCTGGAGTCCGGTTAGGGTTATGCGCTGGCTGCGCCGCCGGGATGAACCCCACGAGCAACAATCTCGCGCGTATTTCAGCCCGCTGCCGGGTAGCCGTATCGAAGGCCAATGGGTGGCCAGGCGGCTGCAGTCACCGCTCTGGCTGGGGCGGCGCGCTTCAAAGCCGGCCCTGCTCGGATTGCATGCGCCCCGCATCTTGCACATCGCCTGCCACGGCTACTTTCGGCGACCGGCGCAAGCGGATGACGGGCCGGGAGAATGGCTGCCACCGCAGGACACCCCCATGCTGCGAGCCGGTCTGGCCCTGACCGGCGCCAACGCGGGCGACGGCAGCGGTCTTCTGACTGCGGAGGAAATCGCCACCATGGACCTCCACGGAACCGAGATGGTGGTGCTGTCAGCCTGCGACAGCGGGATCGGCGAAACCACCGCGGGCGAGGGCGTGACCGGACTGCGGCGGGCGCTGGCGCTGGCCGGCACCCGGTCGCTGGTGGTCAGCCTGTGGAAGGTGGACGATGGCGCCGCCGCGTTGCTGATGGATCGGTTCTACCGGAATCTGGTCGACCGGCGGCTGAGTCGCGGCGACGCGCTGGCACAGGCAAAGGCCGAACTGCGCCGGATGACGGTGGGCGAGTTGCGCGCGTCCGGGGTCGCGCTGGGGAGCGAAACCTTTATCGGCTGGGGCGACCACCAACGCCCCTTCGAACATCCCTTTCACTGGGGGGCTTTCGTTTTGTCCGGCTGCCCCGACGCCTTGCCGACCAGTTCCTGATCGATGGCGGCTCGTCATACGTCTCGGCGCGCGACATGGTGTTCTTGGTGTTCGATCTGAGCTGGACAGCGGTACTGTAAGTCGCGGACATCGTCAACGGATCATGGCCGTTTTTGACGACAGTCGCTACGACAGAGAGTACCTGACGCCCGATGCTCACCCTCACCTGCCGCAACCGGATTTTCTCTGCATCCCCTTGATTGTCTGCGTCAGCGTAACGCCGCCAAGAATCCCTCGTCTCTTAAAACCTGATCGACGAGGTCGTTCATGGTTTGTTCCATGACCAAGCGCAAATCGTCGACCGATGCGAAAATGCCGGTACTCAGTGACACGATGGAACCTTCCAGTGCTTCGGCATTGAATTCGCGCGAATATCTCTGCTTTCCGGCGGGATCGGCCACGGCGATTTCGATGGTGGCAAACGCCTCCCGCCGGACATACTGGCTGCACTCGAATTTCCGGATTACCCCCGTGATGCGGCTATGGCCCGGTTCCTCGGTCACCGTGATGCCGCGCGAGCGCAACCCTTCGGCAAGTGCCTTCTGGACCAACTCCGAGACCGGCTGTTCGGTTTCCAGCACCTTCAAGGGATTGCCATAACCGCCGCGAATTGCTCCTATCCATTTGGGCGATTCTCCGCGCTGATCGACGAAGCCACCAACCACCACCGGCGCGACGATTCCGGACACCTTGGCCGGCGGCACCTTCGGGGTGTATCTCAGACCCACGCTGGTCGTGCCACACGCCGACAGCAACAGGGTGGCCAACACTAGAACGATCCGAAACGCCATTGGATTTCTCCTTAGTTCAATACATCGAATGAATCGGCCTGGCAGCGCGATGCAGCGTGGAATTACAGCAATCTTTCATGCCAAGTGTCCATGATCAAACGCTTCGGCAAACTGGCGCCAATCTCCCAGAACCTGTTGGCTGTACTCGACGGCATAGTCGCACAAGGGGCGCTGCCAGTCGGATCGGCTCCCAAATTCGATCCATTGATCGGCGATTGCGGAACCCTGACGGCCGCCGCTCCGCAAATGGCTCCACGCCACCAGTTCCCCCATCGTCCGCATCAGCTTTTCCAGGCGGCGGAACTTGCCGTGCCAGTGCTCCAGGCTGAGTCGGTCTTGAGTCGGCATCAACTCCTTGAGCACAAAGGACCGGCCATCGATTTCCAGCATCGACAGGAAAGCCGGGGCGACCGCCTGGGCCCGCCGTTGAATGGCGATGACCCGGTCCGCTTCGCTCGGCCAGGCCGGCTGTTGCTGCTTCACGAAAGGGATCAGCACTGAGCCGGGCTGGTGTTTCAGATCCAGCAGGAAAAATCCGTTGGGTGCCCCGGCCCCCCTGACCAGGATGACATAACGTTCAAGGCCAAGGCTGCCGGTCCCAGCGATCCGCCGCGCCACGTCCAAAACCTCGAAGGTTCGCGGATCGTCCTGGCGCATAGCCCATCGCTCCATGGTCCGGATCACGCGGACACGGTCATCCGGCGATGCCGCCAGAGCCCTGCGTCCGTCGAGCGCCAGGCTGGGGCGGTGATGGCGACCGACCGTGCGCGACCTGATGAAGTCGCCGTGGGAACGGTGCTTCAACGACTTCAGCAAATCTTTCACCATTCCGGTGGAGGTTGCGCGTTCGATCCAGCGCGGCTTGCCCTCCCGCAGCGCCGCCGCGTAGGCATCCAGGAACCGGGCGCACAAGTCCCGTGCTTGCAACTGCCTCAATCCCAAGGTCTCAGCCCCCACCAACACACTGCTGAGAAACCGGGCCAGTTCCCAGCTGCACGGCGCCAATGCAGCTTCATCGAAGTCATTGATATCAAAATACGTCAGACGATTGTCGCCCTTATAGCTTCCGAAATTTTCAAAATGCAGGTCGCCGCATATCCAGGCGCACGGTGATTTTTCATCCAGACCGGTTCCCGACAACCCGTCCTGGTAAAACAGATGGCAGCTCCCCCTCAGGAAAGTGAACGCATCCCGGCGCATGGCCCGGTATTTCAGCCGCAAGCGCTCCGCATCCCGTCCCCGGTTATAGGCCTGGATGGTCGCCACAACATCTCGGTTTCGATGCCTCATGGTGATTCCCGCAGAGTTCGTTGCCGACAGTCCAACATTTTCGCAGTCTGCCGATAACGGATTTAAGGGGCTTCTAATCGTCGCCGGCGAATAATTTCTCCACCGTCAATCCAGAGGTGTGTCATGAACAGCCTGATTTCACAAGTGATTCGTTCCTGTCACGGGTATGTCTACGAAACGGCAGGCGTCATCACCGGCTACTTTGACGATCCTCATGAAGCCCGCCTCTGCGCCCAAACCATCGAGGCCAGATTCCACAGAATCGTGGACTTGTGCGGTTGCGAACTGGCCGTTACGCATTGACGAGCCTAAGACCTGCTCAGCGATTGCCCATCGCCAGCTCGCAGCCCTTGCCGCCCTTGCGCCGGGCCTGATAGAGCGCCATTTCAGCTCGCTCGAAAACGTCGGCCGCGTTGTCCCGGCCCTTGAACTCGCTGATTCCACAGGACACGGTGATTTCCACCGGCTTGCCGGATGCGGTGAACTCGCACGATGCGATCCGGCCGCACAGCTCTTGCGCCAGCTCCAGCGCGCTCAGTTCGTCCGTCCCCACCAGCAGCATCACAAACTTTTCGCCCCCGTGCCGCCCGACGAAATCGGTTCCCTCGATCGCGCCCGCGAGGATGCGGCCGATGAAGCTCAGCGCCTTCTCCCCGGCGGCTTGGCCGAAGCGCTCGCTCACCCGGGTAAAGTCGTCGATTTCCCAAAGCAGCAGGCTGACGGCCTGGCGGAACCGGCTCCATCGTTTTTCCTCCAGGGAAGCCCGCTGCAGATAGGCCTGCCGGTTCGGCAATTGCGTGACAGGGTCCACATAGGCGAACTCCCGCGCAGACTCCAGTTTCACTCGCAAATCGTCGGCCGCCTGTTCCAGGGTTCGCATTTGCAGGGTCGCTTCGTGCAGCTGGCGTTGGCTGTCCAGGTGCCTGGCCTCTTCCGCATCCCGATAGGCCTGCAGGTGCGATGCGAAAACGTCGACCCGATGCGACAGGCTCTCTTTGAGCTGCGCCAGATCCGTGGCTTCCGAAGCGCTCGCCCGCATGTTCACCAACTCGCTACCCAGGACGCGATCGCTGTTCCGGCGGTCTTCAGCCGACTGATCGTTCAGCGCATTCAAGCCCAGAATCTGGCCTTCCACCTCCTCCAGCTTGGAACCCAATCCGGCAAGGAATCCGCTCAATTCGCTCTGTTCCTTGCGTAATTCGGTGCTGCTCTCTTCGATGAGGGAGGACGTCTCATCCAACAAAACCGGAAGGTCAGCGTCACCATGCCCCACCTTGACCAACAGCTGCGTCTTGCGCTTTTCGAACCGATTGGGTACCTCGAGGCCGCGCAACAAACCTTCCAAATGTTTTCGTGCCCCCGAATTCGACGCCACATCGGACCCTCGCTTGGAACCCGCGAACCAGCGCCCCAGTCGGTTTCGACGGGTCCGCTCCACCGGTTCGTGAATTGCCCCAAGCAATTTGGCCACTGCGGCAAACAGCTGATCCCGCGTGCCGAACTGACCTTCCTCGATCCTTAGCCGCAGGCTTTCCACGAGGGCGCGATGCGGCGGCGAGGGATATTGGGATTGCATGAAGACCATCAGTTCCCGCGCCGACGCCAGCGTATCGTCCGGAGCGCCCGAAGCAGGGATGCGGATCAGGGACTCCGTCAATGCGTCGAGCTCCTGACGCAGCTGGGCGGTCTGCAAGTCCCTTCGAACCGTTTCGCGGATGGCTTTGAGGTGGGGGTCCAGAACCGGGTCCAACCCAGCGGCGGCAATGGCCAAGCGCGTAACGGCCCGGCTCAGCAACTGCTCCCGCTCTGCCTGCTCGGCCCGGTTGGCGGCGTCGGCATCCGCCAGGGCGAGGTATTTCTCCTTCCAACGGTTATCCGACTTTTCCTTGGGGTCACTCATGGTCTCAGGCGAATCGATGGACAGGATTTCCCGCCCGCGATCTCGGAGCGGGAAGGGCGATTCGCCAAGTTTAGACGCGCGCCAGACTTCGGACTCGGCCGCGGCTCCTCCGCCGAGAAGGGCGGCCCGTCGGCCCCGGCCGGCAACTTCCTGGTCGCCGTCAGCCGCTGCCTTCAATGGTTTTTCAATCCGTCGCGCTCAGGCTGTCAGCGCCTTGATGGCAGTCCGCAACCCCGACCAGAACCCGCTAAAGCTCTTCGCCATCGAAATCCGAACCTTAATGGCGGCGCCGAGAATGGCCAGGCCGATTCCCGTGAGCCAGACATTGGACCACAGCAGCGATGCGAGTTTTACCAACAACTTATCGGGCGCGACCAAGGTTTGAACAACGATACCGATACTTTCCAAAGGACCTTTACCATTGATCTCCTCCCGCATCAGCCAATACAGGGTAAGCAGGGTGAAGACCAGGAACACGTAGTAAAGGCTGCGCCGAAAATAGATTCTGGCTTGAACTTTTTTCAACAGCGGTGAAGATAAATCCAGGCCCGCGGCAGGGCTGACCAGGCTGCGGATCTTCCCTGAATTCGGATGAACCCCGTTATCGTCGACAACCTCAAAGTTATCCGGCAGATTCCCCGGCGCGTAACCGAAGATTCCTTCCCCTATTCTTTGAAAGGCGCTGATATGGATCTTGGGCAAAGCAATGCCATTATCTCGGCACAGACTGGCGATATCACGCGGCTGGTACTGGTAATAGACCCCCAGGCCCGATCGGGAGTCATACAGCTTGTCGTAAGCATACTCCTGGTCATGCACAAAAGCCTTTTCCGTTGGGATGAATTGCAGCCCGGCCGCCTCGGCCCGATTCATCATCCAATCGAGGGCGACCAAGGACAATCCTTGTTGCGGATAACCGCCACCGACGTTTGTATGGACTCCCGGAAACCAAACCTGCTCAATGCGAGGGTCCGGCACGATCTTATTCTTGTCGTCCGGATCGGGACAACCGTTGTTCCACAGCAGCGGATGAAAACTCTCGCGCTGCTCGTCGATGGAGAGCGCGTGGCAAGCCCGCCGGATGTTCTCATTGAGCGTACGATCCGGGAACTTGAATCGGAAGATCAGCGTATTCCAAACGGCAGTGGCTTCGTCGAACGGCAGCCCGACGGCGTCCACCGTGTCCCACACGCCGATAAACTCGATCTTTTTCGAGTGCTCGCCGTGCAAGGCAGGCCTGCCTTCGCCGTAGGCATTGAAGAACATCCGCATGAACGGCTCATACAAAATCCCTTCCAACAATGCCTTATGCTTGGACCTGTAATTTTCATACAGCTGCAGAACCGCCAGATCCAGATCCTCATCGCCAGGGTACTTGGCACTATCCAGTATTCCCTCGCTAGCGATCAATCCGGCCAGGGTCCTGACCGTAAAGGCACCGCGGCTGAAGCCGAACAGGTAGATTTTGTCGTCCGGCACATACACCTGGACCAACCGTTTATAAAGATTCCGCACGTTGCGGGCCAGACCCCAACCGAAAGCACCGCCAAGCAGTTTCAGTGGTTTCAGGTCTTCAGTGCCGACCCCATCGTCGTAAAACGCCACCTGCTCCTTGGGACCATGGAGGCCATTGAAGTCAATCGCCTCGTATAGCTTGAATACATTGGTTCCACGACCCTTGATATTGGAATTTCCGGTACCGTCAGAAAGTAGGATTATATTTTTGCTCATGACTGATGTTCCCCTTCTGCTTTCCTATCGAAGTAATGAATGTCTCGACCCGGCGTCCCGATTAACCATCGGCTCAAGATAATCCGGACAAGGTCAACCCTGCTGCGCTTACCAGACGATGCGCGCACTATCCCACCCAATACGTCCTTGCCTCATGCCTTAGCGTGCCGGCAGCTCCAAGGTTGCTCTCCGCAATCCCCAACGCCGTTGGGCGAACCGATTCAGTCGCCGCTGAAAGGCGAAAACGAAGCCCACCAATCTTCGAAGGGAAGATTCCCGGTTTTCGCCGTCAAAGGAAACAAGCCGGTTCAGGCCGGCAATGATCTAAGGTATTGCACTGTCCGAAACAGCGGCCACAAACACCAGGAGATTCTTTCGCGCCTTTCACCGCTCGCGACATTGCGATCAATGAATGCCTCATACCATATCCCCTGGGCGTCGAGACGGTAAGCAACGCCATTTTTCTGAACTGCACCGGCCTGATACACCGACTTTTCGAACGGTTATCGCAACAGCGATCCGCCGAAACCCATCATGTGGGTTTCGCACCCCGGAGCGAATCGCGGACCAATATCCCATCCTCCCATATCTGGGGTTTTGGAAGCAATGAAATGACTGCCGATCGCTCCACCCTGGAAACGTATCGGCGGCAAGGACAAATGTCCCTTGCCTCTGCCGTCATGCAAGGAAAGCGGCTAAGCTAGCTGCGCCACAACGCTGACTTGGCCGCCGATGCGGCACCGAAGCCTGCGCGATGGTTGCAAGAAGGCTCGCGGTTATGTTCACTTGGCGAGACCAAATACCTCCAGAGACCCTGTTGCTGTCGCCTTGACTTGGTGCGGTTCGCGACCTCGACTGCCGGCGCGGGATTCCCCAACGAATTGCCACCCTTCGGTGGTTAGCGGAATATAGAAACCATGGTTATGCGCAAGCGATATCGCCGCCGGGTCGGGCAGACCGTAGCCGCGGTGCAGCTCAGATTGGACACCGATGGTCTGCGGTACCGCAAGTGGGGCCACGACCAGCTTGCCAAACCGGGCGACTGGCTGGTGGACAACGGCGGCGATGTCTACACCGTTGACGCCGAGATCTTCGAGCAAACCTATCGCCCCTACCACCCCGACATCGCGCCTGGCGCATACGAAAAAGTGGCGCCGGTGTGGGCTGAACCTGCCACCGCGGCAGGCAGCGTGGCGACCAATGAGGGCCACACCGACTATGTCTCCGGCGATTGGCTGGTGAGCAATCATGAGGACGGCAGCGATGCCTATGCCGTAAGTTCCGAGAAGTTCGAGAGCCTCTACGAGCCCGACGAGTAAGGCTTGCAACTCGCGCAAGCCGGACCCGCCTTAACTGTCTCGCCGGCACCCGCGAGGACGCGAATCGCGGTCAGACCGCCAAGCTCACCGGCACCCATCGCCGAGACTGCCTTGGGCGGAACGCGGGCGCGGCGCGGACATTCGGTCGGATGAGGCCCTGTTCAGCGCGATCACCCGCCAGCCACGGCTTCCATCCGGACACCAAATTTCTTCAGATTCGATCCCCCAAAGACCATGAATCGACCCCACGCCCCTCATCCAAGGCCAAATCGAGCGGCCGGATTGCTGCTGCTTGCGGTCATCGCCGCAGGCTTGCCGGTACCGGCCGTCGCCGAGTTACCGGGGGCCGAACCGCTGGCCGTTCGGCCGGGCCAACGCCTACTGGTTATTGCCCCCCATCCCGATGACGAGATGCTCTCTTCGGCCGGACTGATGCAAGCGGTTCTGAACGACCGGGGGCGGGTTCGGGTAGTCATCGCGACTCCCGGCGATGCCTTCGTCGATGCGGTGGAACAGGAAACCGGGGAGCTTCACCCGCGCCCGGAGGATTACGTCCGTTACGGCGAATTGCGGCTGAAGGAAGCACGCCGGGCCGTCGACGCACTGGGTGGGGGCCGGATCAAGCTCGACCTGCTCGGTTTCCCGGATGGAGGGCTGCATCCCATGCTCCGGCAACACTGGAGCCGCCGCCACATCGAACGATCGGCCACAACGGGTCAGGACCGCGTCAGCTGCCCCGAAGCGGACGCTCCTGGAATTCCGTTCGATGGTGAAGATCTCCAGAGGCAACTGGTCAAGATCCTGCAGGAGGAAAAGCCGACGCTGATCGTGTTTCCGGACGCCATGGACTGGCATCCCGATCATGACGGACTGGCGATGTTTGCGCTGCTCGCGATCGAGCGCTGGATCAAATCCGAAGCGAATACCGGATCCGGGCCCCATCCCCGGATGCTTTCCTACCTGGTCCACTGGTATCACCGTTGGCCGTTCGGGTCCGCAGGGCTGCGCCCGGTGGATTTGAGTGACGAACCGCTGGAACTGCCCGAGGACTTACCGGCGCGCGGCCACCACCGCAGCTGTCTGCTCTTGAGTCCCGAGCAACGCCGAATCAAACGCCAGGTTCTGGCCATTAATCAAACCCAGCAGCGGATCATGGCGCCGTTTCTCTCGGCCTTCGTGCGTTCGACCGAATGCTTTTCCGAGCTGAACCGGGTCGATGCGGAACACATCGAGGCTCTGATGGCTCGTGGACATCGGCCGGATTGACGGTTCCTCCGGCGGCTTATTAAAGGGGCCGCAAAAGCAATCGGTGCACCGGTTTTCCCGAAAGAAACGGCAACGCGTTTCCGTCGTGCCAGGCCCCCTGCTGGTCGCGGTAATTGTCCGACAAGGGATGGCCGGACTGCCCGCCGGGCATGTGGAGGATGCCGTCCTCCGGGTGGTTGGGTGACACCACCATGCGTTCGGTGGCGCCGTGGTCGCGACCGATGATGCGCACGCAAAACCCGCTGCAGCCGCCGTTTTCCACCGCCGGCATGTCGAGCCAGCGGGACAGCGCCGGCAGCTTGCGGCTGAAGGGATGCTGAATCAGGGTCTTGTTGAACTGGCCCCAGGTGATCTGGTCCAGATTGGTTTCCGGAAAGCTCCGGCGCAACTCGGCGACGCTCTCATCCAGCAACCGTTTGATCAGTTGGTCCCAATCGCTAAAGTTGCTCGACGGTAGGGTCTTCGGCAGCTTGGCGGTCAGCAGCGCGCGCAAGGGCGTTTCCATTTCCCGCCAGTAATAGCCGAACTGCGGGTCGAGTTGGCGACCGCGCCGCACCACCGGGCTGAACACCGCCTCGGCCAGCTTGTCCCTGAAGATCCACAGCAGCGGGATCCCGACGCTGTCGCCATCCATGCGCCCGTTCCAGGCCGTCAGGTAACGGCCGACCTCGCTGGATGGCCCAGCCGCATTCACGGCCAGTTCCCGATAAAACTCGAAAAAGGCGCTTTGGGTATCCATCTGCAACGCCAGCAGATCCGCCTCGCTGGCCTGGGGCAGCTCCTTCAACCGCTGGCTGATGCGGTAGGCGCGATAGCCGTTGGCCTGATTGTGGGCGATGACATGGGGATAATCGGCGCCCAGGGTGCGATTGTTGGCGGTGGCCAGATAGCCTTGGGGCGGGTCCAGCAGGCGCGGAAGTTCGGCAGGCGGGATGAAGCCGTCCCAGCCCGCGGCACCATTGCCCCACGCGCGGCTCACCACGCCGTCCAGACCGCGCCGCAGCGGAAACCGCCCCATCACGGTCCAGCCGATGCGGCCGCGCTCGTCGGCCAGAGCCACGTTCTGATTGGGTCCGCCGGAGCGGTTCAAGACCGCCATGGTGTCTTCCAGGCTGGTGGTTTCCATCAGATCCAGCAGTCCCAGATCGACAGCGCCCGCGTCGAGGGCGGTCCACCGCACCGCCACCGGCTTGCCCAGCAAATGCACCGGCGACACCGGCCCCCACTGGGTGCTTCTGACCGGCAGCAATTCGTCCTCGCCGTCCTTGACCTTGATGATTTCCGCGTAGTGCTCGAACTCCTTCCAGCCATCCGGAGCCCTATAGCGGTTGGGATGTTCGCGGTCCACGTCCAACTGCACCAGATCCAGCACGTCGGCGTCGACATTGGTATAGCCCCAGGCCACGTGACCGTTGCTGCCGGTGATGAGCAGCGGCAGGCCCGGCAGGGTCAGGCCGGCGACGCTCACGCTGCCGTAACGCCATTGGGCCCGGTACCAGATGTTGGGAATCCCGAGGCTCAAGTGCATGTCGTTGGCCACCATGGCACGGCCATCGCGGCTGCGGGCACCGCTCACCGCCCAGTTGTTGGACCCGGCGACGCTGTTGAGTGCATCGACGCCGCCGGCCACCACGGGCGCGGGCGAGCCGAGCTTGACCCAGGCATCGACCGGAATATCGGTCGCCGGCCGCCGCGAATTTTCCCCGCCCACCAACACCGTGGCATAGGCGTCGGTGTCTGGGGTGAGAAAACGCACCAACTCCGGCGGCAGCGCCGCCTCCATCACCGTCAGCATGCGCTCGTCCTGTTCCTGGCTATTGAGGGTCTGAAACATGCCCAGCGCCACCAGAATGCTGTCCTCCGGCCGCCACGGTTCCGGTTCCACGCCCAGCGCGGCAAACTCCGGCGGCAACGGCCGCCCCAGGTCCAGCCAGCCGTTGATCCCGGCCACATAAGCATCCAGCGCCTTGCGCTGGGACTCCGGCAGCGCCGCCACGATGGCCCGCGCCGCCGCTTCGAAGCGGTAGCCTCGCTGCATCCGATCCAACGACAACGCCGGGGCGCCAAAGACCTCGGCCAACCTCCCGCCGCTCTTGCGCCGCATCAGTTCCAGCTGGAACAGGCGGTCGCGGGCGTGCAGCAATCCCAGCGCCGCCAAAGCATCCTCGCGGCGCTTGGCCTGGATGTTGGGCACTCCCAACTCGTCCGCCTCCACCGTCACCCCATCCGCCAATCCGCGCACTTCCAGCTCACCATCCAGCGGCGGCGCCGACCCGATCACCCGGTATGCCGCCCAGCCGGCAAGGCCGATCACCAGCCCCAGCAGGACTGCGAGCCCGCGCTTGATCAACTTACCCATCATGCGTATCCGAAAATCCGAACCAGAGGAATCGGGTATACTGCGCCGTTTCGTTTAATCGAGAACCTGTCGATGAGACCCAGCGGACGCAACCCCGACCAATTGCGGAATATTGTACTGACCTGCGACTACACCAAGCATGCGGAAGGATCGGTCCTGGTGGAATTCGGCGATACCCGGGTCATCTGTACCGCCAGCGTGGAAGAGCGGGTGCCGCCCTTCCTCAAAGGCAAGGGCAGCGGCTGGATCACCGCCGAATACGGCATGCTGCCCCGTTCCACCCACGAGCGCATGAGCCGCGAAGCCTCCAAGGGCAAGCAGGGCGGGCGTACCATGGAAATCCAGCGCCTCATCGGACGATCCCTGCGGGCCGCGCTCAATCTGGAGGCCTTGGGCGAACGCACCCTCACCATCGACTGCGACGTGATCCAGGCCGACGGCGGCACCCGCACCGCCTCCATCACCGGCGGCTACGTTGCCTTGTGCCTGGCGGTCCGCAAACTGCAACAGCAGCGCAAGCTCAAGAACAACCCGATCCATGGTCAAATCGCCTCGGTCTCGGTGGGCATCTACAAGGGCGTTCCTGTCTTGGACCTGGACTACAAGGAAGATTCCGACGCCGAGACCGACATGAACGTGGTGATGAACGATGCCGGCGCCTATGTGGAAGTGCAGGGCACCGCCGAGGGCCATGCCTTTCGCCGCGAGGAATTGGACGCCATGCTGGCGCTCGCCGACCGCGGCATCAAAAACCTCATGGAACATCAGTTGGACGCCCTCAAGGTTCTCTGACCCGAATTTCCGCACTTCCGGGACCAACGCTTACCTTCACGCTCCCGGTGACAGGCGCGAGCAAATTCTGATATAGTGGCCGACTTCCGGAGAGATGTCCGAGTGGCTTAAGGAGCACGCCTGGAAAGTGTGTATACGTTAACAGCGTATCGAGGGTTCGAATCCCTCTCTCTCCGCCATATCCTAGTCCAG
>VEPB01000505.1 GCA_012026715.1 Methylococcaceae bacterium
ATCTGGCGTCTCCATGCGGTTTCGAGGTTGGCGACAACTGCGCGGCGCCGCGGCCGGCCTTCAGGCGAACAGGTCCGGCGTCGCCGGCGATGCCACCACGCCCGGGGCGCCGAGCCAGTGCTCCGCGACCGCCGCCAACACGTCGGTAAATGCGGTGGTCGCGATCAGGTTGCCGTTCGGATCGAGTTCGGTGAGGGCGGGCTGGGAACCATGCATCCCAGCCTTCAGGGAAGTTCCGAGCAGGAACAGACAGCTGGCGGTGCCGTGGTCGGTTCCGCCGTCGCTGTTTTCCTCCACCCGTCGTCCGAATTCGGACGTGGTCATCACCAGCGTGCTGTCGGCGAGTTGATTGGCGGCGAGGTCGTTCAGGAAGGCATCGACCGCGGCGTCGATTTGGGTGAAATTCTCGGCATGTTGCTGCGCCTGGTTGGCGTGGTGATCGAAGCCCATCGGCAGGGAAACGTGGAGCGCCCGGATTGCCGAGGGCGCGATCAACACATCGGCCGCGAATTTCAGCAGGCGGCCCGTGTCGCTGTCCGGGTAGCTCGCCTGGCGGGCTTTGGTGTCGTCCTGGAACTGGGTGAGGAAGTTGCCCAAGCCGATGCCGCTTGCCAGCCCGGCGCGGGCGGCGGCAAGCGTCGAGGCTGCCCCGGTCCCCGGCTGAGACAAGTTGGACAGCGCGGCCTGATAGGCGTCCTGGAGCTGCCAGGGGATGTCGATGCTGGCCGCCCAGGGATTGCCGGCGGCGGCCGTGCTGGCTTGATCGGCATACATGACCGGACCCATTTCCCAACCAATGCTCAGACCGGCGATTTCCGGGCTGCCGGCGGCGATCTGATCGAGGCAGCGGCCGATCCAGCCGGTCTGATTGGTATGGGCCATGCCCCGCAGATGTCCTGCGTACCAGTAGTCCATCATGGCGAAATGGGACAGGTCCGGCTGCGGGTGCCCGACGCCGCGCACGATGGCGACCTGATTCTGGTCGTAGCGATCCCGCAGCTTGACCAACGCCGGGTGCAGTCCGAGTCCGTGCGTGGCCGAATCATGCAGAGTCAGGACGCTTTCCTGTGGAATGGCAAGGCTAGGACGAGCGCTGTAGTAGGCCGGGTCGGTGTAGGGTACCAGCGTGTTCAATCCGTCGTTGCCGCCGCTCAGTTCCAGCAGGACGAGCCGTTTGGGCTGCGGCCCCGCGGCAGGAGCCGCGCCGATCTGCCGGTGGTACAGGGCGGCCAGGAAACCGGTCGCGCTCAGTTTGAGGAAGCCGCGGCGGTTGATGGTCCAACGATCGTGATTCATGGAAGCGGCTCCGGGTCAGGTCAGGGCGAATTCCGGCGAGGTCAGGCCCAAGGCCAGGGCGGCGCGGACCGGTCCGAGTATGCTGTCGAAGGCCTTGGCATCGGCATTGTCCAGCATCGCCGCCACTTGCGCGCGGGTCGGCTCGGAAACGTCATGCAGATTCAAGGTTTTCAGGAGATCGGTCGCCGGGTCGTTCGCTCTGGCCAAGCTCTTGAGCAGCCGGGTTCGCTTTGGAACCTTAAAAGCGGCGGCCGCGACCTGAGCCCGCGCCATCGACTGGGTCACCAGCAGCCAGCGATTGCCGACGGTCCAGCCCGCCACGCTGGGCGGGTCGAAGGGAAGCTGTCCCGCCGCATAGAAATAGTCCTCGTGGCGGATCGCCTTGGCGGGGAACTCCGTGGCCGACAGCAGCGCCAGCAGCCATTCCAGCGGCAGCCGGGCACGGCCTTGCAGTGCTTCGGTGGCGCTGAACTCGGGCAGCCGGAACAATTGCTTCAGGACGGGAAGGATCTCGAAACTGTTGTCGCGGAAGGTTTTGGCGAGGCTGGCGAGGGTGTCCTCGGACGGCGAAGAATGGACGAAATAGACGAACAGCTTGCGGACGATGTTGAGCGCGGCGGCAGGCTGGGCCAGGATCTGGTCGACCACGGCGGCGACGCGGTCAGCTCCGCCGATGCTGCTGTCGAAATTGAACGACTTGCCGAGCAAGAGCGTGGTACCGCTGAACGCGGCTTCGCCGTCGAACGCGGCGGCGACCCGGTAAGGATTGTACCTTCCCTTCCCGGGAAGGCGCCGGATGGACCAGCCCGCCAGGGCGGCCGCGCCAGCCTTTACGTCGCCCTGGGAGTAATTGGGGTTGCCCTGGGCGTCGACCCGGCCCAGGGAAAAGAGCTCCATCAATTCCCGTGCGTAGTTTTCATTGGGAACGTTGTCGCCGTCGGCCCGAGCACCGGCGCCATCCAGGTAGAGCAGCATGGCGGGGTCCAGGGTCAGGTCGATCAGCATCTGTCGGTAGTTCCCCAGCGCGTGCTTGGCCAGCAACCGGTGCTGCCGCCACAGCAAACCGGGGAGGTTGACCTTCGACATGGCGGTGGTCAGGAAGCCATGCCAGAACCACAGCAGGCGGTCGCCGAGGCCGGACTGCGGAGAGCTGAGCCGCTTGATTTCCGCTTTCAGCAGCCTCCGGAAATCCTGGTACTGGCCCTTGCCCAGGGTGTTGCGCAGCCCGGGATTGGCGGCCACTCTCGGCGCCCGGGCGTTGTCGACCAGTTGCGCGATCAGCGCGTCGCGGTCGCTGGCGGCCGTCTCCGCCAGGCTCTCGACCTGTTGGCGGGAAACATAAAAACTGGTACGCCGCAACAGGTGCGCGGCAAATTGGTAGTCGGCCTGGCTCGCCATCGGTGCCCTCGGTGATTGGTTCCGGGCCGGGATTCTAGCAGCTCCACCTTCACCCCCTTTGCCGCGTGGATCAAAGTTCGGAACTGTTTGGCCCGGCAATTCAAGCCGCTTTCTTGCGTGGGCAGAATCTTGCCCGTTTGGGAATCCTTGGCGGGAAACCGGCCGGCGGCGAGATCGATGGAACCGTCGGCACGGTCGTCCCGCACCGGAAGTGGCCTGTCGCGTCGCGGAAAATATCGGTCCCGAGTGATCGGGGCAATATTCAAGCCGGCTCGATGACGCCGATGCCGTCCCCAGCGCTCACTGACAAGCCGCGGCCTCGTTGTTCCAGTGCTGGGGCGACTCACATACCATGAGGTTGCCGTATTGGATGGTTTGCCGGCCCTGGTCGTCGCTGGCGATGACGGTGAAGCCGAACGGACTGCCGGCGTTGGGGTTGGCCACGGCAACCCAGGTCACGACACCGCTGGCTGAATCGATGGCCATGCCGGCGGGCGCATCCGCCAGGCCGAAGCTGATGGGTCCGCCGCCCGGCAGGCTGGCTTTGACGGCATAGGTGTAGGTCGCGCCGGCATCGATGCCGAACACGGTTTGTGGCTCGATGACCACCGGCCCCTGGCAACCGAGGCTGACATCCCAGCGCATGCCGCTGGCGCAGATGCTCAGGCCCACGTCCTGGGTGGTGGATGCACCCCGCGAGTCGCTGGCGGTGATGGTGAAGCTGATGTAGCCGTCGGAGTTGGAAGCCGCCACCCAATGGAGGACGCAGGTCTTGGCGTCGAAGCTCATGTCTGCAGGTGCGTTCGTCAGCGCGAAGGCGATCGGCAGGCCTTCCCGGTGGGTGGCGGTCACCGCATAGTCGAAGGTTTCGCCGGCTACCAGTCCGGCGACCGGCGATTCCGAGGTGAAATCGATGGGACCATGGCATTGCTGGGCCTCCTCGCGCCAGCGATCCGGTGGGGCACAGACGGTGACATTCAGCGTTTGAGAGATGCTGTAGCCGTTGCTGTCAGTGATATCGATCCTGGGATAGAGCGTCGTCGAGCTCTCCGCCTGGGCGATCCAATGCAGCGCCCCGGTTTTCCCGTCGATGGTCATGCCGAGGGGCGGCTGATCCAGGGTGAAGGTGAGCGGCAAGCCCTCGCGGTGAATGGCTTCGAGCCGATAGTCGTAGCTTTCGCCGACATTCAAACCCGGCCTGCTCGGCTGGGAGCTTAGGGTAATCAGGGGAACGCAGCCGCGGCCGGTCCGCCCCGTGTCCCACTGGTCGGGCTTGGTACAAACCAGGACGATATTCGATTGGCTGGCGGTATGGCCTTGGCCGTCCGTAGCGGTGACCGTGAAGTTGAACCCGTAACCCGGCGAGGGAATCGCGACCCAGCTAAGAAGACCGGTCGCCGCATCGATGTGCATGCCTTCCGGCCCTTCGCTTAGGCCGTAGGTCACCGGCGCCCCGCCGCGGGTTTCGGCTTTCACCGCATAGGTGTAGATCTCCCCTTCGTTCAATCCGTTGGTCGTGGGGCTGGAGATGATGCCGATCGGCGCGCATGCAGCTTCCGCGCTGCTCCAGATCAGGTCGGCGGGGCAATCGACGCCGATCTTGACCGGTTGCACCGCGTAGGCGCCGCGCGCGTCGGTGGCGATGATCCGCAACTCCAGCAGGAACGGCGGATAGTGCCCATCTGTCGCCGCGAACTCGTGGTCAACATTCTGCGGCAGCCCCGTCAGATTGGCCGCGGCGATGCTCAGCACGCCGGATTGCGGGTCGATGGGCAGGCCACCCGCCGCCAACCAGCTGGTGCTGTAACGGATCGCCTCGCCTTCCGGATCGTTGGCATGCACGGCGTAGCGATAGTCCTTGCCGATCAGTGCTTCGCTCGGCGGTTGTGTCGCGAATACCGGCGCTTGATTGGTGGTGCCGGCGACCTGTTCGGACGGCTTGCCGCAATCCGGATTGGGCGAGCCGGTGCAGCTCTTGCGGACGCTGTGGCACAGATCGCAACCGATGGCGTCGCCGGCCTTGCCCCGCACCGTCTTGCCCTTTTCGGTCACGAAGCTGCGATCCACCGGCGTGCGCGACAGCCGGGTGCCGCGGTGGTCGTTGCCGTGGCAGGCGGCGCATTG
>VEPB01000224.1 GCA_012026715.1 Methylococcaceae bacterium
AGGTCTGGCGGCGGGGGACCAAGTGGTGGTGGAAGGCACCGATCGGCTGCGGGAAGGCAGCGTGGTCCAGGTGATTGCGGCGGATGAAAAGCTGCCGGACCCCCTGGTGGCGGCCGAACCGGCCGGGGAGGAACCCACCACCACCCGCAAGCGGCGGCCTTGAATCTGTCCCGCCCCTTCATCCTGCGTCCGGTGGCGACCTCGCTGCTGATGGCTGCCCTGTTGCTGGTCGGTGGCCTCGCCTACCGCATCCTCCCGGTCGCGGCCCTGCCCCAGGTGGACTATCCCACCATCCAGGTGGTGACCTTTTACAGCGGCGCCAGCCCCGAGGTGATGGCTTCCGCCGTCACCGCGCCCCTGGAGCGGCAGTTCGGCCAGATTCCCGGCCTGTCCCAGATGTCGTCCACCAGTTCCGCCGGGGTTTCCGTGGTGGTGCTGCGCTTCACCCTGGGGCTGGATCTGGACGTCGCCCAGCAGGACGTGCAGGCCGCCATCAACAGCGCGGGCTCCTTCCTGCCCAACGACCTACCAATGCCGCCAATCTACAACAAGGTCAATCCGGCGGACGCCCCCATACTTAGCTTCGCCGTCACCAGTTCGACCCTGCCGCTGTCCCGGGTGCAGGAGCTGGTGGATACCCGCCTCGCCCAGAAACTGTCGCAGATTTCTGGGGTCGGCCTGGTCAAGCTCAGCGGCGGCCAGCGCCCGGCGGTGCGCATCCGCGCCAACCCCAAGGCGCTGTCGGCCTACGGCTTGAGCCTGGAGGACCTGCGCGGCGCGGTCGCCGCCGCCAACGTCAATCAACCCAAGGGTACGGTGGAAACCGCCAGCCGCAGCGCCACCATCAACGCCAACGACCAGCTCCAGTCCGCCGCCGATTACGGCCGGGTGGTGGTCGCCTACAAGAACGGCTCGGCGGTGCGGATGTCCGACGTGGCGGCGGTGGTCGAGCAGGTCGAAAGCACTGATCTGGCCGCCTGGGCCGGCCGCGATCCCGCCATCCTCATCAACATTCAGCGTCAGCCCGGCACCAATGTGATCGAAGTGGTCGACCGCATCGACAAACTGATGCCGCAGCTCAAGGCCGAACTGCCGGCGGCGGTGGAACTGGTGCCGCTGACGGACCGGACCGATTCCATCCGCGCCTCGGTGCACGACGTCCGTAACGAACTGCTGCTGGCCATTGCCCTGGTGGTTGGGGTAATTTATCTGTTCCTGCGCAGCGCCCGCGCCACCGCAATACCCGCGGTGGTGGTTCCGCTGTCGCTGGTCGGCACCTTCGCCGTGATGCACCTGGCAGGCTTCAGCGTCAACAACCTCACCCTGATGGCCCTGACCATCGCCACCGGCTTCGTGGTGGACGACGCCATCGTGGTGATCGAGAACATCGCTCGCTACATCGAGGAAGGCGAACCGCCCCTCCAGGCCGCGTTGAAGGGCTCCGAACAGATCGGCTTCACCATTTTGTCGCTGACCGTGTCCCTGGTAGCGGTGCTCATCCCGCTGCTGTTCATGGAAGACGTGGTCGGGCGGCTGTTCCGCGAGTTCGCCATCACCCTGGCGGTGGCCATCCTGATCTCGGCCCTGGTGTCGCTGACCCTGACCCCGATGATGTGCGCCAAGCTGCTGCGGCACGTCGCTGAGAGCGAACATGGAGCGGTGCTGCGCTGGGTCGGGCGAAGCTGCGACCGGCTGATCGCCGGCTACGGCCGACTGCTGGAGCGGGTGCTGGCCCACCAGGGCAGCACCCTGCTGCTGGCCGCCGCCACCCTGGCGCTGACGGCCCTGCTCTATGTGCTGGTCCCCAAGGGATTTTTCCCGGTTCAGGATACCGGACTGATCCAGGTGGTCTCCGAAGCCGCGCCCTCCATCGCGTTCCAGGCCATGGCGGAACGGCAGCAGGCGCTGGCCGAGGCCATCCTGCAGGAACCGGCGGTGGACGGCTTGGCCTCGTTCGTCGGCGTCGACGGCATCAACACCACCCTCAACAGCGGCCGCTTGAGCGTGACCCTCAAGCCCCGCGACCAACGGGAAACCGTCGATGTCGTCAGCGCGCGGCTGCGCGAACGTCTGAACTCGGTCAGCGGCATCAAGGCCTATCTGCAGCCAGTGCAAGACCTCAGCCTGGAGACCCGCTCCAGCCGTACCCAATACCAGTTCACCCTCAGCGCCAGCCGGGGCGAGGAACTGAGCCTGTGGACAGCCCGACTGCTGGAGCGGCTCGCCTCTGCACCGGAACTGGAAGATCTCAGCAGCGACCTGCAGGACCGGGGACTGCAAGCCTATATCGAGGTCGACCGCGCCACGGCCGCCCGCTTGGGGGTGTCGCTGGCGGCCATCGACAATGCCCTCTACGACGGCTTCGGGCAACGCCTGGTCTCCACCATCTACACCCAATCCAACCAGTACCGGGTGGTCCTGGAAATCGACCGCCAACCCGAAGACGGGCTGACCAGCCTCAGCGAACTGCGCGTGCCCTCCGCCGGCGGCAGCCAGGTGCCCCTGGCCAGCCTGGCCAATATCTCGGAGCGGCCCGCCCCCCTGGTCATCAACCACCTGGCCCAATTTCCCGCTGCCTCCCTGTCCTTCAACCTGGCTCCCGGCCATTCGCTGGAACAGGCGGTGAAGGCCATCGAGCAGGCCCAGGCGGACATCGCCATGCCGCTGTCGGTACGCACCGAATTCCAGGGCGCGGCCCTGGCCTTCCGCGACTCCATGGCCAGCACCCTGTGGCTGATCCTGGCGGCCATCGTCACCGTCTACATCGTGCTGGGGGTGCTGTACGAGAGTTACGTCCACCCCCTCACCATCCTGTCCACCCTGCCCTCCGCCGGCGTCGGCGCCCTGTTGGCGCTGATGCTGTCCGGCACTGACCTGGGACTGGTGGCCATCATCGGCATCATCCTGCTCATCGGCATAGTCAAAAAGAACGCCATCATGATGAACGACTTCGCCCTGGTCGCCGAACGCAACCAAGGCAAGCCGCCGGAGGAAGCCATCGTCCAGGCCTGCTTGCTGCGCTTCCGTCCCATCCTGATGACCACACTCGCCGCCCTGCTCGGCGCGCTTCCCCTGATGCTGGGTTCCGGCGTGGGCTCGGAACTGCGGCACCCCTTAGGAATAACGATGGTGGGTGGTTTGATCCTCAGCCAGTTGCTGACGTTGTTCACCACGCCGGTGATTTATCTGGCGTTCGATCGGGTTAAGAGGCGGATGATGGGGGTGGGAGCAAGCGTTGTTGAGGTGTCGTAACCGTAGGATGTGCTGACCGAAGAGAAGCGCATCGGTCGCGAACGATGCGCTTCGTTCCTCAGCACATCGTACGATCTCGGCATGTTTAGAAATTTAGAACTCGTAGGGTGGGTTCGGTGCGCGACGGCTGATTTGAACGTGGGGTCTCGGACCCACGGCCGAGATACTTTTCTTTGCGTGGCCAAAGACAAATTTGCCGGGAGCAAATTTGGTCGCCCGGAGGGCGCCCGCAGGGGTTGCGGCAGGAAAGCCGCAAAACAGCAGTATCCAAAAGAAAGGCCACCCCCAGCCGCGA
>VEPB01000437.1 GCA_012026715.1 Methylococcaceae bacterium
AGCGCCAGGCCTTGAACCAGGCGATGGCGAGGATGCCGGAATTGAGCAGCAGGAAATAGGAGAACAGCGCGACGTGGTTGCCGCCGCCGGTGGAGGTGAGGATGGGCGCGGCGAAGCCGCCCAGGGCCGCGGCGGCGGCCAGGGAGACCGCGTCCTGCAGGATGGCCAGGATGGCCGAGGCGATGGTCACCAGCACCATCAGCGCCAGGGCCATGCCGGGCGGAATCAGGGGATGAAGCCGCATGGCGGCGAACAGGGTCAGATACATCACCGCAACGCCGGTACCCTGCAGCATCAGGGCATAGGCCGCGTTGCGCCCGCGCAGGCGCCAGCCCAGCCCCAACAGCGCCATGGCGGTGAACGCGACGCCGGCATAGCGCAGCTCCACCGGCACCACCACCCGCTCGGCGGCGTAGCGCAGCAGGAAGGCCAGCCCCAGGAACAGCAGCAGGGCGCCGATGCGCAGCACCGTGTTGCCGCCGAATAGCCAATCCCTGGCGGCCTGGAAGGCGCGCTCGATCAGTCCAGGTTCGACCGGTTGGACTGGGCGGGCTTCCCGCAGCCAGGCCGGGGGTTCGGGCTTGGGGGGCTCGGCGGCGCTGAAGGATGCGGTTGCGGACGCTGGTTCATCGAAAGGCTGGTCGTCGGGGCCGATCTGCTCGGCGAGGGGATCGCTGACGGCTTCTGCCAAGGCTCGAGGGGGCGGCGGTTCCGGGGCAAACCAGGGATCGACGGCCGTTTCCTCCGGTTCCTCAAAGAGAATCGGCTCGGGTTGCCGGGCGGGTGGCGCCTCTTCCTGGGGCGGCGGCCCGCCCGGCAGTCGGGCCTCGAATTCCGCCAACCGAGTCTTCACCGCGCCGGACACCTTCAGCAAGGCATCGTGCAGCTCGGCGTTTTTCCGGTCCAGCTTGTTCAGCCTCAGGCCCTGACCCAAGGCCAGCCCGAACAGGCCGCCCAGCGCCCAGCCGGATTCCAGGTCGCTGGCCGCGCCGAGCAGGATGCCCAGCACCATCAAGATCCACTGCATGTGTCCCCCCTTTATCCCGTGTTATCGTGCCACCCGATGGGTGCGGCTGCCGCCTTTGCCGATGGCGCCGGCCGTGCCCGGCTATTGTAGCGGCCATCGGACGATCGGCCGCGAACGGAGTCAGCTTCAGGGCCGGCGTCCCATTGCGACGGGACAACACCATGAACAAGGCCCGCGTACTCAGGTGACCCTGGACCAGCCGCGGGTCCGGCTGGTTGAAGGCAGCAACCGGGTCAATGCCGGCCTGGACGTGGCGTTGAACATCCCGCCGGCAACCAGGCCCAGCCATTGGGCGGATACTTGGATGTTTCTGCTCAAACAGGTTGTCGTGGAGAACCGCGAGCGGGTGGTGACGCTGGGGCTGTGAGTTCCGGTTTCGGAGTTTTCCAACAGGGCTACGCCATGAAAGACGACCACGAATTGAAGGTTTTCATCACCGCGGCCGATTCCACCTGCGGGGAGTGTGGCGAGAATCTGGGCAAGGGTGCCTGGATTATCCTGGCGGGCGAGAAGGGCGCGTTGTGCCTGGCCTGCGCCGATCTGGATCACCTGGAGTTTCTGCCGTCCGGCGATGCGGCCTTGACCCGCCGGGCGCGCAAGCATTCGGCGTTGTCCCCGGTGGTCCTCAAGTGGAGCCGCGCCCGCAAGCGCTACGAGCGCCAGGGGTTGCTGGTGGAGGAGGCCGCCCTGGCGGCGGCCGAGGCGGAATGCCTGGCCGACGCCGAGGCCCGGG
>VEPB01000317.1 GCA_012026715.1 Methylococcaceae bacterium
CTGCCGGCGCCGGCAGGCGCATGGGGGGAACGGTCCCCAAGCAATACCTGGAAATCCTTGGCAAGCCGGTGTTGCAACACACGCTGGAGCGGTTGCTGGCGGTTGAAGAATTCGCCGCCATCAGCGTCGCATTGAGCCCGGAAGACGAGTGGTGGCCGGACTTGAAACTGGCCGATCACCCGCGCATCATCGTTGCAAATGGCGGCAAGGAAAGAGCCGATTCGGTGCTGTCGGCGCTGAACCGGCTGGACGGATTGGCAGAAACCCAGGACTGGGTGCTGGTGCATGACGCCGCTCGCGTCTGCATCACGCCGCAAGATGTCGGAAAGTTGATGAAGGCGGTTGAACGAGACCCGGTCGGTGGTATTCTCGCCCTGCCCTCGGTCGACACCCTCAAAGGCGTGGAACAGGGGCTGATCGTCGACACCGTGGACCGCAACCATGTGTGGCGCGCGCTCACCCCGCAGATGTTCCGCTACGGCGCCCTGCGCGATGCACTGCATTCGGCCGCCGTCCGCGGTCTAACGGTGACCGACGAGGCCAGCGCGCTGGAATTGACCGGGGCCAGACCCCGCATCGTCGAGGGACGGCCGGACAACATCAAGATCACCCGTCCGGAAGACCTGCCCCTCGCCACATTCTACCTGGAGCAACAATGCTGCGAATAGGCCAGGGCTACGACGCCCACAAATTCAAGGACGGCGACCACATCGTCATCGGCGGCGTGACCATTCCCTACAGCAAAGGCATGGCGGCGCATTCCGACGGCGACGTGGCCCTCCACGCCCTGTGCGATGCCTTGCTGGGCGCCGCCGCGCTGGGCGACATCGGCAAGCATTTTCCCGACTCGGATGCCCAGTACAAGGGTATCGACAGCCGCATCCTGCTGCGCGAAGTGGCCGACAAGCTGCGCGGCCTGGGCTATTACGTCATGAACGCCGACCTGACCATCATCGCCCAGGCTCCCAAGATGGCGCCCCATATCCCGGCCATGCGGACCGCCATCGCCGAGGATCTGGGGTTGATGGACAGCGCCGTTAACGTCAAGGCCACAACCACCGAGGGCATGGGCTTCGAAGGGCGCGGCGAGGGCATTTCGGCGATGGCGGTGGTGCTGCTGCAGCGGCGGGAAGCCCAGTAGGCGGACTCGCACCGGGCAGGTGCTTGACTGGCGGGGCCCGCCGCCGAGTCGTGCAACCGACGGTGGAGCCGGGAATCTTGATTCAACACTCAGGGGAGAGACCACGATGGTTAAACAGCATAACGATGTCCATCGTCTCACCGACCGCATCATGGGGGAGATACAGAGCTCGCTGTCCCAAGGCCTTGAGAACAGCCCGGAAACACAGCTACGCAACCGAATCCTGGCTGTCCTGAACCAGAAGACCAACCTGTCGCGATCGCTGGAACAGCGGCCCATGACCATCATCATGGCGGACATCCGCGGATTCACGGCCTTGGCTGAACGCCACCCCCCTGAAGCGGTGTTCGAGACCCTCGACTGCCACCTGGGCGTGATGGCGGAAATCATCGCCCGTTACGGCGGCATGATCGACAAGGTCATGGGCGACTGCATCATGGTCCTGTTCGGCGCCCGCGAGCATCAGGACGACCACGTGCAACGGGCCTTGAACTGCGCCGTGGAAATGCAGCAGGCGATCGGCCGGGTCAACCGGAACAACCAAGAGCGCGGTTTTCCACCGATCTACATGGGCATCGGCATCGACACCGGGACGGTGGCGGCGGGTGTGATCGGCCCCGACTGGCATCGCGAGTACACCGTGATCGGCCCGGAGGTCAACATGGCGGCCCGGATCGAAGCCCACGCCATGCGCGGCCAGATCCTCATCAGCCAGGAATGCCAGACGGTGGCCCGGGACGACATCCTGGTGGGTGAATCGCTGGAATTGCAGGTCAAAGGCCGTTCCGAGACCATCAGGGTGCACGAACTGCTTGGTTCAAAGCACCCTTATCTGATGATGGTTCCCCGCTGCGAGCTGCGCAAGAGTCCACGGGTCAGCATTCGCATGCCCTGCTACTTCCAGCGCCTACAGCAGAAAAAAGTGCTGCCCCAGATGCACCTCGGCCAGGTGGTGGACGTCGGCTACCACGGATTGGGCATGATCAGCCCCGTACATCTGGAACTGCGCGGCGAGATCAAGATGGCGCTGTCGCTTCAGCTACTGGGCGGCATGACCAGCGATGTCTACGCGCGCATCGTTTCGCCCCTGGAACAGGAGGGGAGTGGCTTTCGTTGCCGCATGGAATTTACCGACATCGATGCCGAAGGGCAGCAAACCATCAAGCGCTTCGTCGACAGCCAACTGGGATCGGGACGGGCATAAACAGCAATCGAGCGAAGCGCCGCCGCCAAGCTCAACCCAGAACGGAACTCACAGCTGCCCGAACACGGCTGAACTTGGACCCGCCGCCGGCTTGGACGCCGTCCTAATCGCCGTGCCCCCCTGCCCTCGTGCAGCTCCGATGCCTTCCTGACTAGCGGGATGGCTAAAACGCCGTGACCGCTCTCGACGTCCAACCTCCGCATTCGAAGCCGCCGATTGGCAGGGAACGAGGCCAATTTGTCATTGCGACACATCGCTGGACGCGGTGAAACTTCCGTCAGTTCGCTGTTCAGCGCCACTTCAGGAGCCATCGGAAAACCAGGAATCCGCAAATATTCCCGGCAGCGTGCCGGAATAGTCCCGGGATGCGTCGTTCGGTTTCCGGTAACGTACGGATGCAGAAACGATCTCCAGGGAACCCATGAGTTTCCGGAAGGATCAAGTCGCATCGGCGTATCCGGAAAAGTCGTCCGCGCGACCCTCCACCCCCGCATCAAGGAAGGCGTGCAGTCATCGCGGGGAACCCCTGGCCATTGGGGATCGCAAGCGGTCGACCTGGCACCGGCCCAAGACGCCATCGTGGCATTCACCACCGCCGAGGACGGCCTTTATCCCATCATCGCCCATGCCCTTCAATGATGTCGGCAAACGTTCTCTGGGATTGCTGAAAGCCGGTGACGGCGACCCGCATAATCAACCGCAAGAAGACGGAGGCAATGCAGTGAAGCAACTCGACAGGGAAATACCGGCGCCCCTCGCTGCGCACGAAGTATCCACCGCCAAGGCAACCCGGCCGTTGCCGGCGCTTACCCACCACCAGCAACTGCGACTGCGCGCCATCGCCGACGAATATGCGACCCTGTTTAACCAGAACCAGGCGGCCGAAGCGCTGCATCAGGCCATCGCCGAAATGCTCGCGGCTTTCGTCACCGGCGGCATGGAACTCGAACTGGCCCTGGACACCCTGTCGGTCGCCATGAGCGTTACCCATGCCAAGCTGTTCGGCGGCGAACCGACGCAGTAACACAACGCGATCAAGACGAGGTCGGTCAAGCACCTTGTCGGTTTAAGGCCGTAGTGCCCCCCTCATCCGTGCAACTTCGCCGCCCAGGCTTCCGCCACCCGCTTCGCCGAAATCGGATAGGGCGTCTTGAGAGATTGGGCGAAGATCGAGACGCGCAGTTCCTCCAGCATCCAGCGATAGCTGTCCCGCTCCGGGGGAGTCGGATTCTTGCCCAGTGGGACCCAGTTCCAGTAGTCCTGCCAGGCCTTGGCCTGCTCGGCCATCTGGCGCAGGTCGCGCTGGGGGTCCTGGGCGGCCTTGTCGATGCGGTGCAGCAAGGCCTTGAGATAGCGGGGAAACTCCTTCAAGGCCGGATAGGGCGTCAGGGCGACGAAGGCCGGTTGAATCAGCCGACTCAACTGGTCCTGCATGTCGGCTGTGGCGGGTCCGGCCGGACGCGCCTTGAGCTTCTTGGCGGCTTCGGCATAGAGCAGCAGGATGTCGTTGACCAGCTTGCCGACCGCATTGCCCACCGGCACCACTTCGCTGCGACCCTTGGCCAGGCGCTGCTCGAAGGCGGGAGCGGAACGGATGTCGGGCTGGCCGTCCAGGTAGAGGGCGGCCATGATGCGGTCGACGGTGTCGTCGCGAAGGTCGCGTTGGGGAGCCGGAGAAGGTTTCTGACCGGCCGGAGGATTTGGCGGAACGGCCGGGGGCGTCGGGTTACGCCCTTCGCTTCGCTTCGGGGTAGCCCAACCTACGGTGGATGCGGCGGACGGCGGGGTCAGCTGGCGATAGGCCAGTTCCGAGGCCGCCGTCACCGGCAGGTTTTTCTTGAGGTATTTCAGCTCCTTGTTCATGGCCAGGCAGAACAGCCGCACCAGGCCGCGCTCCTGGCTGGCGGCGGCGGTTTCGGCGGTGTCGAACAGCCGCAAGCCCACGGTTTCCCCCTCGTCCACCAGCGCCGGAAAGCCGTGCAAATTGCCGGACTGGTAACGCTCCGCCAAATCGCCGAACTCCCAGGTCTTCTTGCCGGAAATGGACAGTTCTTCGCTCGCCAATTCCTTGAAGTTGCTGACCGCGGTTTCCGTGTGCGCCTTTTTCAAGGCTGCCAGATCCCGGCCGCGGGCCACCACCACCTTGTCGTCATTGACCAGGGCGAAGTTCATGCGGAGGTGGATGGGAATGCCCTCCTCGCTCCATTCGGTCAACGGCGGGCCGAAGCCGGCCAGCCGCTTGAGAGCCGCGCTCAGCTGCTCGGTCAGCCTGCCCTTGCCGTAATCCAGCTGCACATGGGCGCGGTCGGCGAAGTCCGGAACCGGCACGTAATGGCGCCGGCTGGGCTTGGGCAGGTTCTTGATGAGCGCCACCAGTTTTTCCCGCAGCAAACCCGGCACCAGCCATTGAAAGGGTTCCGGACTGAGTTGGTTGAGCTGATGGATGGGCACGATGGCGGTGACGCCGTCGTCTTCGTGCCCTGGTTCGAAGCGGTATTCCAGCTGGATCTTGAGGCTGCCCAGCACGAACTGATCGGGGAAGTTTCGGTCGTGGACCGAATCGTCTTCCTTCCGGGTCACGTCCTCGCGGGTCATCTTCAGCAGGTTGGGATTGCCCTTCTCCGCCTTCTTGCGCCAGGCCTCGAAGCTGGGCCCGCTCACCGCCTCCGGCGGAATGCGCTCGTCGTAGAAGCGGTAGATCCATTCCTCATCGGCCACCAGGTCCACGCGCCGGCCCTTCTGCTGCAGGTAATCGGCCTGGGCCAGCAACTCCCGGTTGTGGATGAAGAACGGCGCCTTGCTGTCGTATTCCATCTGCACCAGGGCATGGCGGATGAACAGCTCCCGCGCCATCACCGGATCGACGTTTTCCAGCGGCACCCGGCGGCCGTTGACGATGGTGAGGCTGAACAGGGTGAGCTTCTCGAAGATGGCCGCCCGCCCCGCCTTCTTCTCCCAATGGGGTTCGTGGTGGCTGACCTTGAGCAGATGGGCGCCGCAGCGCTCCACCCATTCCGGCTCGATCTTGGCCACCACCCGGGCGAACACCTTGGTGGTCTCCACCTGCTCGGCGGACATGATCCACTTGGGCCGCGCCTTGAACAGCGCCGAGCCCGGCCAGATCTGGCACTTCAGCCCGCGAGCGCCCAGGTATTCCGAGCCTTCCTGCTTGAAGCTGACGTGACACAGCAGCCCCGTCAAAAGCGGCCGATGAATCTCGCCGTATTCGGACGGCGCCTGGTTGAAGCGCAGGTTCAGCTCGCCCTTGCACACCTGCAGGATCTGCTGGTGAATGTCCTCCCACTCCCGCATCCGAAGATACGAGATGAAATTGGCCTTGCAATACTGGCGCAGCTTGGCGTTGGAGAGGTGCTTCTTCTGCTCCTGGACGTGTTCCCACAGCTTCAGAAAACTCATGAAGTCCGAGTTCTCGTCCTTGAAGCGGGCGTGTTTCTGGTCCGCCGCCTGGGCCTTGTCCGACGGCCGCTCGCGGGGATCCTGCAGGCTCAGGGCACTGACGATGATGGCCACTTCGGTGAGGCTGTTTTCCGCCGCCGCCGCGATCAGGATGCGCGCCAACCGAGGGTCCACCGGCAATTTGTAGAGCTGCTTGCCCACCTCGGTGAGATTCCGCTTCTCGTCGATGGCGTTGATTTCCAAGAGGGTCCTGAGGCCATCCCGCACCATGCGGTCGTCCGGCGGCTCCATGAACGGGAAGTCACTGAGATCGCCCAGACCGAGCGCCTTCATCTGCAGAGTCACCGCCGCCAGGTTGGTGCGCAGGATCTCGGGATCGGTGAATTCCGGCCGGCGGTAGAAATCCGCCTCCGAATAGAGCCGGATGCAGATGCCGGGGCCGACCCGGCCGCAGCGGCCGGCGCGCTGGTTGGCGGACGCCTGGCTGATGTTCTCGATGGGCAGGCGCTGCAGCTTGCTGCGGTGGCTGTAGCGGCTGATGCGGGCGTGGCCGGCGTCGATCACGGCGCGGATGCCGGGCACGGTCAACGAGGTTTCCGCCACGTTGGTGGACAGCACGATGCGGCGTTTTTTATGGGGCCGGAAGATCTGCTCCTGCTCGGCGTTGGAGAGCCGCGCGTAGAGGGGCAGAATCTCGCAGTCCTCCGGGTGATGCTTGCGCAGGGACTCGGCGGTCTCGCGGATGTCCCGCTCGCCGATGAGGAAGATGAGGATGTCGCCGCGGGTCTCCCGGTGCAGCTCGTCCACCGCCGCCAGAATGCCCCGTTGCAGTTCGTCGCCGGTCTCGTCTTCCTCCTCGTCCTGCAGGATGGGCCGATAGCGGATCTCGACGGGGTAGGTCCGGCCCGACACGTTGATGATGGGCGCGCCGTCGAAGTGGCGGGAGAAGCGCTCCGGGTCGATGGTGGCCGAGGTGACGATCAGCTTGAAATCGGGCCGCCGGGGCAGCAGCCATTTCATGTAGCCCAGCAGGAAATCGATGTTGAGGCTGCGCTCGTGGGCCTCGTCGATGATCAGCGTATCGTACTGATCCAGATACCGGTCGTTCTGGGTTTCCGCTAACAGGATGCCGTCGGTCATCAACTTGACCAGGCTGGTTTCGGCGGTGTGGTCGTGGAACCGGACCTTGTAACCCACTGCCTGCCCCAAGGGCTGCTGCATCTCCTCGGCGATACGCGCCGCCACGCTGCGGGCGGCAATCCGACGGGGCTGGGTATGGCCGATGAAACCCGATAGCCCCCGCCCTGCTTCCAGACAGATCTTGGGAAGCTGGGTGGTCTTGCCGGAACCGGTCTCGCCGCAGACGATCACCACCTGATGCTTGAGGACGGCCTCCAGGATCTCGTCCTTGCGCTCGGAGACCGGCAGGTCGGGCGGATAATCCAGTTGCGGCATGCTGGCCGCGCGGGCCTTGCGGGCTTCGGCGGAGGCCTGGATGCGGCTGGCCAAATCGGCCAGGCCGGCAACGTCTTTCCCGGCTTTCAGCTCATTGCGGAAGCGATCCAGGGTCCGACGAAATCGATGCTGATCCTTGCGCAGGCAGTCGTTGAGGGCGCGATCCAGGTTGCGCAATTGCGCCAGACTGGCGTCGTGGGGAGATAAAGCGGGGGATAGGCTCACGGATCGAGGCGGAACTTGCGGCGGAACGTTCTATTTTACCTGTTCCAATTCGCTCCCGCGGAGCTTTAGCTTTGAATACGTCATCGGGTTTAAAGGGGGGCGCCCGGCCGGTGCAAACTTAAGCGCCGCCGGCCGGCTTACCCTCCCAGACCCTGCGACCGACTACTTCTTGCCGGCCTTCACCTCCACCGCGGTAGCCGACATGGTGTATTCAACGGTGACCTTGGCGCCCTTTTGCAGATCGCCGGTGACCTTGGTGCTGGCGTCGCGGGCGATTTCCCACTTTTCCTTGCCTTTTTGAACGACGATGACCGAGTCGCTGACATCCAGCACCGGACCCGTGACCTGATAGGTTTTGCCGGCCAGCACCGGACCGGAAACCACTCCCGCCAACAAAACGAAAGCCAGCTTTTTCATAGCGTTGTCTCCTGATACCGCGGAATGCGGCAAGCGCCGCCACCTTAGCGCGATGAATTCCGGTCTGCAAGACAGAGCAAGCCTCATGCATCATCACGAGACTGTTACTTGCCAGCCCCTCTCGCCGCCCCTATAGTGTGGCGCCGTGCCTCCCGGCATCGTCCGGGACCGACAACCTCATGATATTAGGAATCTTTCCGCATGGACGCCAGCCGTTTTTGCCTTCCAAATTCAGCACCTCCCGGATCCTCGCGCCGATCGTCAGAAACGGCGCCGGAGCAAATTCCAGGAGATCGCCGCCGTACCGGGTCAACCGGGCCGATGGCGGTCCCAGAGGTTATGCAATCATCAAGGACGCACACATCACATCAAGGAAGCTGCCCCCCGTGCCGAAGCTCGTCGCCGGCATGGGCCTTCCCAGCGTCCCCCCGACCGCCGACCCCAATGGTCGGAGTCGCCCGGGACATCATCGATGTCAACCTCTATCCGTTCGGAGTGATCTACCATGTACCCAAAATCGATCATTAAGCCCATCCTGCTGGCTGCTGCCGCCTTGGTGACGGTGCCTGCCGCACAGGCCAACGGGGATCTCACATCCCGACAGCTGCTGGGCAAGGCCCTGTTTTTCGATCCGGCCTTGTCCGAACCCGCCGGCCAGGCCTGCGCCGCCTGCCATTCGCCCACCAGCGGCTGGAGCGGTCCGGATTCCGACATCAACCGTCACGGCGCCGTATATGAAGGCGCCGTGACCGGCCGATTCGGAAACCGCAAGCCCCCCAGCGCGGCTTATGCACCATACAGTCCGGTGTTGTCCCATTCCGAAGACACGGGCGGCTTCGTCGGCGGCAACTTCTGGGACGGCCGCGCGACCGGCGAAAAGCTCGGCAATCCGGCAGCCGATCAGGCCCAAGGGCCTTTCCTCAACCCCCTGGAACAAAACCTCGCCTCGCCCAAGGAGCTGTGCGCCAAAATACTGGCTTCAGGCTTCGCCGAGTCCGAACTGGACATCAGCTACGAGGAGCTGTTCCTCCGCGCGTATGGCACGGGATCGTTGGACTGCGCGAACGACGTACAGGGTACCTTCGACCGGATCGCTCTGGCGATCGCCGCGTTCGAAGCGTCGCCGGAAGTCAGCGCGTTCTCTTCCAAGTTCGACGCCTATCTGGCGGGACGAGCGAAGCTGAACAAACAGGAGAAATGGGGGCTTTCCTTATTCGAGGGCAAGGCCAAATGCGCGCAATGCCATGTCAGTACCGTCTCGCCCGACGGCAAGCCACCGCTGCTTACCGACAACACCTACGACAATGCCGGCGTTCCGGCCAACCCGGAAAATCCTTTCTACCGGATGCCTGCGCCGTTCAATCCGTTAGGTCCGGATTGGCTCGACCGGGGATTGCAAGGCTTCGTCGAAACCCGCCCCGACTATTCCCAATACGCAAATGAAAGTGCCGGGAAACAGCGGGTTCCGACCCTACGCAACGTGGACCAACGCCCCAATGCGAGCTTCGTAAGAGCTTATATGCACAACGGGGTGTTCAAAGACCTGAAAACTGTGGTGCATTTCTACAATACCCGCGATGTTCTCCCCAACTGCGGCACCGTGTCGGCCCCACAAGTCGGAGAGAATTGCTGGCCGGCACCGGAAATTGCGGCTAACGTCAACGATGCCGAAATGGGCAACCTCGGCCTGAGCGGCGAAGAGGAGGACGCCATCGTGGCGTTCCTGAAGACGCTCACCGACGGCTACCGTCCCCGCCGATGCCGACATCACGACTGAGCAAGACCAGCCACCGCTCGCGCATCGGTCAACCGGTGCGCGATCCCTTTGTTCCAGTCCGATTGATCGTGTGCCAGGTCAAAAGAAGTGACTTTAACAACTCAAATCACGACATTTCCGGCAGGACTCGACGATGATCCAGGCACCTTGCGGTGTCCGGCGCCGCGAAAACAGGTAATCCACATGCAAAACCCATTGCTTGCAAATAGGACAGCGGCACTTAGCGGATTGAAGGTAAGTAACTTCTTGTTTATGCATACGAAAGATCAATAGGCTGGATGAGAGGAAACTTCCGGTCTGAGGATTACTGAGTAGCAACCCCCATGACTTCGTCGGCAGCGCGGATGGAAACCGGTTGTTTGCCAGCGAGATAGCGACTCCACATGGCTTCATAAAGACTCTCCAGATCACGCGCATAGTGACGAATATTGAATAATGGGGTCGTCAGCCGATTCCGCTTAAGCTTGTCCTGCAAACGGCGATGTTTCTCACGATTTGTGGCTAATTCGTAGGCGCACTGGTAATAGGCTTCCAAATCATCGGTAATCAGTTCCGGCAAGCCGATGGCACTCAACAAACTCCCCGCCACCCGAGACGCAAAGGTGCTGCCGGGACAGGTCACCAACGGGACACCCACCCACAAGGCATCGCTGGCTGTCGTATGGGCATTGTAGGGAGAAGTATCCAGAACCAGATCGGCTAGTTTTAAGCGGCCGAGATGCTCTCTTTGTGGCTTATGTTTGGCAAAGACCAGTCGGTTCGGATCGATGCCTCGCTGGCAGGCGGCGTTCCGGAGATTGCCCTTGGCCAGTGAGCTCTGCAGCAGCCACAGCACGCTGTCCGGCACGTCGGCAAGCAACCTGCACCACACGTCGAATATCTCGGCGGTGATCTTGTAAGCCTGATTGAAGCAGCAAAAAACGAAACCGTTGATTGGTAAGCCCACCTCCGTCCTCGAGGGGGTTTGCCCGATTGGCGCTAGGCGGCCATGAGGCTGGTAGGAATGCGGCAGGTATGCCAACGCCTCACTATATTGATCGGCGCTCCCTGTCGGGGTCAGATAGGGGTCGGTGATCAAGTAATCGCAAACCTTCCCGCCTAGAGTGCCGGGGTACCCGAGGTAGTTCACCAAAACCGGCGACGGCCTCAGCGTCATGATGAAAGTTCGGGTCGACCGGGTATAGCCCTTGAGATCTATCAGTATGTCGATACCGTCTGCATTGATACGCCTGGCGGCTTCGGCATCGGACAATCCGCTGACGTCGACGAAGTCGTCGAAGGTATGCTTGAGCCGCTGGCGCATTTCGCCATCGTCGTCCGTGCCATAGGAGTAGGCGGAGACATGGAAGCGATTGCGGTCATGCCACTCGAACAACTCAATCAACAGTAACGACGTCGCGTGCTCGTGGAAGTCACTGGATAAGTATCCCAGGCGTATCTTCCCCTTCGCAGTCCTGCAGAATTGAAAGTTCAGTTCTCGCCGTTCATCGGTCGCCGCGTCGATGCGCCCTTGCATCCATAAATCGGCGCAGGCGAGTTGTTCGTGACCGCTTATTCCGGGCACGGAGAGCAAATAGAACGGCGAAACCTTGCCTCTCTCCTTTCGGACCAGACTCTGACGGATCTTGCTCCGCCATTCCTCGGTGCGCTCCCATTCGCACATGCTCTGGCTGAGTTCAAAATGTTTTAGAGGATCTGATCGTCGAATACCATGGTCAATATCGGGATCTGCTCCTTGGACAGGTGGCTTCACGGAGTCCTGGCTCAACTGCCGGGACACAGTAAGGTCCGTCCGTCGGTGCGCTTGGATAGCAATGTAAGCAGGGGCTCCGACGTGGTTCGAACGCACGAGTTACGTCGGCATTCGGGACACCGGTAACACTGCGTGTCCGGGCTCGACTTGGACGAATAATAGGTAAGCCGCGTAATTTCCACTCGAAACACGCAACCGCAAAAGACGCAGGTTTGGCGGAAATGACAGGCCCCGGAAAATGAGGGGTGGGATCTGATGGCGAGCACGGCGTTTGACCTCGTGAGCAGGGTGGACGCCGCAGTAACGGCGGCCGGTTAGTAGAGGCCCTGCAAGCAATGACCCATCCAGTGGCGCCGCAGGCCGAATCAAAAGACCACCCGAGTGATGAGCTTAGGCTGCCCTCGATGCGAATTCTCTGAGGCCGGTGAACATAGCGCGCCGATATCCGTCGAGGCAGACCATGAGGCCGATTCCGAGAGAAGAAGAAAATGGTTGGTGGCTCCGATACCGCTCTGCTGATAGGGCTCGGTGATTTTGCTCGCTAGTCGCAACCAGCGTCACACTGGACCCTACGATGCGCCCTAGTGTTCGAATTGTCCAGCGCTTTCGACTTGACAAACTTTCATTAGAAGTTCTAGCGAATTGAGCGTATGTTGACGGTAGTTTGTCGCGGCGTCAGAGCCGGCGCCGAAAAATCTGACAGCCGCTTGAGTCGCGGACGCGAAAAGCGGCGGCCACCACTCCCTCCCTCCGGTCGCCACTGTGCGGCGGCGGACGATTCGGAAACGTCAATATCAAATTCTGACGCTTTGGGCTTAGTCATTTGGTTTACAATGACCTCTGGCATCCATCCCGCCAACCGGAGGCACCCCATGATTCCCAACGAGGAAAAGCGTTATTTCTCCCGCATGCGAACCGACTGCAAACTGGCTTACAAACCGGTCGGTGGAACCTCCCCGGTGGGTGGCTCCTGCATCAATCTAAGCGGTTCAGGCATTCTGTTCCGCTCCTCGACACCGGTGGAGCCCGGCAAGGCCATTGAAGTGCACATCCGCCCCACTTACCGGATTACTCCGCCCCTGACCGCCTTTGTAGAAGTGATCCGATGCACCGCCGGTGGCGATCAGGAATATGAAATTGCCGGAGCCATCCGAGGCATCAAGGACGACGAATAGGCTGTTGATCGGCGCCTAGGTCCGAAAGCGTCCGGCAACCGCTTGGTTTGAACTGGAATCCGGCAACCCTCCGGGCCGGGCGTTCATGAACACAACCGGCGGGTTCGGGCGTGCTGGCCCAACCCGCGAGGGCAGGGTTTTTCGGTTCCAAATTCTGCGAGGCTCGCGACCCAATCGTGGCCGCGGTGCGATTCCCGGACTGATGCCGCGCTACAGCCAGCCTTGGGAGATCAGCTGGCCTCATAATGTTATGCGCTGATTTCGGGTAGCCTCCAACGATTCGCTCTCTTTTTTTGCTAACCCGGACTTCATTGACCGTTCCCGCTCTAAGGTCTGTCCATCGCGGCTCCAATGTATTCTGTCACCAAGGAAATCTATTTCTGCTATGGCCACCGGCTGATGAACCATCCCGGGAAGTGCCGGCATCTGCATGGCCACAGCGTCAAGGCCTCCATTACCGTTGCTGCTCCGGCGCTGAACGAACAAGGCATGGTGTGTGACTTCGCGGATATTGCGGAAACCGCAGGCGCTTTTATCGACGCCCAGTTGGATCACAACTTTCTTCTGCATCAGGACGATCCCCTGGTGGACACGTTGACCGCGGCGAACGAGCGCTTCACCGCGGTTCCCGAGCACCCCACCTCGGAATACCTCGCCCGTCTCATCTACCAGCACATGAAAGCCCAGGGACTGGCCGTCGAAAGCGTGGTGCTGTGGGAAACCAGCAGTTCCTGCGCCCGCTACCACGAAGTGTGACGCCTATACTCACCCCATGTTTCAGCTAAGTCCGTCCAATAAGTCTTACTGGCTCTCGCAGCTGTGCGAATCCAATTACGCCAAGCTGCTGGACCTCATTCCCGAGCTGCACGGGCTGCCGGCCACCGCCATGGCTTCGGCGGACGGCAAGCCGGCCCTGCATATCAGGCTGCTGGAACGCTGCCCTTACACGCTGTCGCTGGAACTGACCCATAGTTTCAGCGGCGGCTTTGACGCGCTTTTCGAGCCCGCCCTAAAACTCAGGGTTTATCTGGATGCGCGCGCGGTGGAGGTACTCAGCGACCAGGAGCGCCCGTTCGTGCTCGACGCCTTACAAGATGACGCGACCCCTAAGCGGATCATGGACTATAAATGGACCCTCAACTATTTCCTCTCACGCTGGCTGGATCACTGCTTGATCAACCGCTACCGCTTCGAGGTCAGCGAATCCCGCGAACTCGAATTCGGATTCGGCGGCTGATCGTTCGTTGGATGGTCGGGCCCGGCCTCGCAGAGCACCAACCGGTCGGATTTCCAGATAAGCCATAAGATTCAAGGGCGTCAGCACCCCGATTCGTGTCGACCATACCTTCGTAACACCCAGTGATCTGCGATCCACCATGAGTCTGTCACGCCTCGGATTGAGCGATCTTCCCATCGACATTCCCCTACCCTACCCGATCTTTGCCAAATCGGGCCTGATGTTGCTACCCAAAGGCGGGATGATCGCAGCTCGCGATGCCGAAGCGTTGGTCAATGCAGGCGTCTACCGGCGACGTTATGGACGACAGCAAGGTCGTTCCGAACCGACCGAACAAAAAATGGCCATTCCGGGGCTTTCCCTCCCCGTGGAAAACGTCCACCTCAAGCTCAAGGAGGAAGGCTCAAGCGACCGCATCAGCGTCCCGGCTGAATTCTTGGGGCTCATCCCCGGTAACAGCCTCATCGTCAGCCAACCGCTGAGGGCCGGTCGGCTGATCAATCTGGGCGTGGGCCAGAGACTCACCGTACACATGCTGGTGCGCAAGCACATCCATGCGTTTCCCTCGGAAATCCTATGCATGTACAAGTTCCCGATTCCCTATCTGCATCTGAGCTATCCGGACGGCATCGAAAGCTCCGTCGTTCGAACGGCAGCCCGTATCAACGTGAGCCTGTTGGCGGTCGTCCAGGCTTCTGAGCACCCCATCCCCGCCTCGATTTCAAATCTGTCCGGGAACGGCATGGCGATCCTCTGCGAGCACTCCTTGGGCGAAATCGGCGATCGCATTTCTCTGGGCTTCACGCTGCCGATCATCGACCGTCCCTGCCACATCGAGACGGTCGCCATCCTCCGCAACATGACGTTGATGAAAGCCCAAAAGGTCTACCAGTTCGGGCTGCAGCTCGACGAATTAAACCCGGAACAGCGGGTGCTCATCGAGGCGTTCATTTACCATCAGGTGTGATCCGTTGGGTGGTGCGAACCGCGGCGGAGCGAGCCCGATCTAGCCGCCATCGGTGCAGCCATCACCCTGCGTGCGTTCGATGAATAGTTTGAACTCCTGAAAACAGGCGACGGGCGGTAGACAGCGGGTGCTGTCACAGACCAGGGCGGCGACCGGCAAATCGGTGTTCCACTGGCTCAGCGGCTCCGGCAAACTGCCGGCTCCGCTCGGAATTGCCAGGCACAACAAGGCCGGATCGTAGACCGAATGGACCAACGCAACCCAAGGCTCCATGGCCTCCGGCTGACCGCGGATCACCACGGTGCGGACGCCGCGCAGATGCAACTGCAGCGCCCGCAGCAAGGCTGCGTGTCCCAGGGGATAGTCAGCGAGAGCGGGAACGGCGTAGGCCAGGGTTCTCTCGGCGGCTTCCAGGTAGCGCCGCTCGCCCAGCAAATGGCCGAGCCGGATCAATGCGGACGCCGCCACCCCGCAGCCGGCCGGCATGGATTCGTCAGCCAAGGCCTTGGGCCGGTGTATCAACGGTTCGTGGTCATGGGCGGTGAAATAGAAACCGCCAACGCCGCGGTCGTAGAACCGCTCCAGCAATGTGTCAGCTAACACGCGGGCCCACTCCAGCGTGGAACTCGACCAGCGGCTTTGAATCAGGTCGAGGCAGGCATCCAGCAGAAAGGCGTGATCATCCAGATAGGCCGGGAACTTGGCTTGCCCATCCTTGTAGGCGGCCAGCAAGCGACCGTCCTGCCACAGCCGTTGTTGCAACGAGGTCAAGGCCCGTTCGGCGGAGTCGATGAAGTCGGATCGCCGGAAGATCCGACCGGCCAGCGCCATACCCTGGACCATCAGGGCATTCCACGAAGTCAGAATCTTGCCGTCACGGCCCGGTCGGACCCGCAACTCCCGCGCGCCCAACAACTTGGCCTTGGCACAAGCCAGCAACTCCCGGGCCGCCGCCGGCTCCAGGCCGAGCGATCCGGCAACCGCTTCCGGCTCTGCCTTCCGCTGCAAGTGCCACCTTCCCTCGAAGTTGGGACTGTCGTCCAGTCCGAGGCAGGCCGAGGCCACACGGAATTCCGGGCCGCTCAGCACGTCCCGCACCTCATCCCGGCGCCACAGGTAAAACCGCCCCTCTTCGCCTTCCGAATCGGCATCCAGGCTGGCGTAGAATCCACCCTCCCTCGACTGCATCTCCCGCATCACCCAGTCACCGGTCTCTTCGGCAACCTCGAGGAACAGCGCCGTACCGGTAAGCTGCCAGGCCTGCGCAGCGAAGCCCAGCAGAGGCCCGTTGTCGTACAGCATCTTCTCGAAGTGGGGAATCTCCCACCAGCCGTCCACCGAATAGCGGTAGAAGCCGCCGCCGACGTGATCGTAGAGGCCGCCTCGCGCCATCTGTTCCAGACTGAAACAAGCCATGTGCCGCAGATCCGATCTAGTGCGCCCACCGCCGTGCCAACGCTCCAGCAGATATTGCAGGGCACTGGTGTGGGGAAACTTGGGTGCACCGCCGAAGCCCCCGTGCTCCCGGTCAAAATGCCGGGCCATGGCCCGGTCGGCTTCCTCCAGCAAGGACAGCGACAGGGTCAATCCCTCTCCCGATCCCTGGCGCTTCGCCATTCCGTCCAGGTAGTCCTGCAGCGCGGTGTTGTGGCTCTCCAGCTCGCTCTTCTTGGCATGGTAGTAAGCGGCGGCCTGTTCCAGCACATGACCGAAGGCTGGAAGGTTATGGGAAGGCCTGGGCGGGAAATAGGTGCCGGTGAAAAACGGCAGCTGGTTGTGCGGGTTCAGAAATACCGTCAGCGGCCAGCCGCCGGAACGCCGGC
>VEPB01000266.1 GCA_012026715.1 Methylococcaceae bacterium
GATATTTTAGTCAGCTGCCGCTAGGCCAACGGCATCAACTCATTCTCAGCGAATGTGGGTCGAGCCCGATGTTCTCGGGCTGTTATCACGCAATGCGGGTTCATTCTCACTTAATCTGGGCCGAAGCAGGCCGATATTCTCGGTTAATGTGGTCCCGCAAGGGCCGATGTAATCAGGTCAGAGAACGGATGTTATTGAGCCACTACACCTAAGGCCTTCGCTAAGATCCGGCGCGGCTTCATCGGGCCACCCGGGTTCGGGCAGCCCGCAGTCGCGGGAACGAAATCGATCAGCCGAAGTGGCAGACGTAATCGAGCGGCTCGCTGACCTGGATTTCGAAACTGCTGTCGCCGGGAACCTGAAACGACTGGCCCGCCCCATAGTCGACCCAGTCACCCGCTCCAGCCAGTTTGACGCGGCAGCGGCCTGAGGTAATCTCCATGGTCTCCGGCGCGGCGGTGTTGAACACCAGGCTGGCCGGAAAGATGACCCCCACCGTTTTCCTGCTGCCATCGGCGCACACAATCGTATGGCTGACGCACTTGCCGTCGAAATAGATGTTCGATTTCTTCACTACGCTGACGTGATCGAATTGGCTCATGGATGATGTCCTGACGGTCGCAAAAGCCCGGAATTATAGCGCGCTCGATGGTCCGGGCGGGAACTGCGGTCGCGCCATACAGCGGGAGTATCGGCCGTGATGGTGCCTCCCGGCGAGTCTTCCCGGTCGTTGCGGGTACGGCTGATCCTGCCCATCAGCCTCGTCATCCTGGTCACGGCGGTGGGGACGGCGGGGTACGCCTGGATCGGTCGGTCGCAGGGTGCGACGGTGCTGGACGCTCTGTTCATGACGGTGATCACCATCACCACCATCGGTTATGGCGAAGTCATCCGGCTCGACAGCGTCGGCCGGATTTTCACCATGGGGATTGCGGTCACCGGCATCGGCAGTTTGTTCTATAGCCTGACCGTGGTGATGGACTATCTGGTCGGCAGTCGGCTTGCGGATCCCTTGGGGGAGAAGAAGATGCAGCGGAACATCGACGGTTTGCAGGAGCACATCATCATCGCCGGACTCGGCAGGGTGGGGAAACAGGCGGCTGCGGAACTGTATGAGGCCAAGATTCCCTTCGTCATCCTCGACCCCTCCATCGAGGCGGTACACTATGCCCTCCGCCACGGTTACGTGGCGGTGACCGGCGATGCCTCCGACGACACCCAGTTGGAGCGGGCGGGAATTCGTCGGGCCCGCGGCCTCATCGTCACCACCAGCGACGACGCCAGCAATCTGTACATCGTCCTGTCGGCTCGGGTCCTCAAGGCCGATTTGTTCATCGTCTCGCGGGCGGTTGACGACGCGAGCATCCCTAAGCTGATCCGGGCCGGCGCCAACCGCGCCATCAGCCCTTACGCCATCGGGGGGCGGCGCCTGGCGCATTTGATCCTGAGCCCAGCGGTGGTGGATTTCTTCGACACGGTCATCACCAGAGGCGAGGAAACTCTTAACCTGGAAGGCATCAAGGTGCCGTTCGGGGCGGACGCTGTTGGGCAGACGCTGGCGGCGCTGGATATTCGGTCCCGCACCGGCGCCAGCGTGCTGGTGATCCTGCGGGCTGGCCAGGTCTTGCCGAATCCGCAGGCGGATACCGAGTTGCACTCCCACGACCAGCTCCTGGCCATCGGCACTTCGGTGCAATTGGAGGCGCTGGAGCGGCTGATTTCCGGCCAAGGCGGCGGATGAATCCGACCATCGCTCCGACCGCAGGGCATGATGGTGACTGACGGGTTGCCCAAGGCGGAGATCCTGTCCCAGGGCGAGGAACTGCTGCATGGCGACATCGCCGACACCAATGCGGCCTGGTTGTCGCAGTGCCTGGTTCGGCTGGGCTTTGACGTGGTCCGCCATACGGCGGTGGGCGATCGGCTGGACGATTTGATGAATCTGCTGCGGGAGATCGCCGGCCGCTCCAGTTTGTGTCTGTCCACGGGTGGGCTGGGTCCGACCTGTGACGACCTGACCGCCGAGGCCTTCGCCCAGGCCTTCGGTCGGCCGCTGAAGCTCGATACCGTGGCCCTGGCGCAGATCGAGCACCGCTACCAGCGGTTGGGACGGGCCATGCCGGCCTCCAACCGGCGGCAGGCGCTGCTGCCCGAAGGGACGGAGAGGCTCGACAACC
>VEPB01000512.1 GCA_012026715.1 Methylococcaceae bacterium
TCCAGTCCCGCCGTCTGCATCAGGTCTTCTTCTTCCTTGAAATGGTAGTCGGCATAGTCGACCAACTGGTCGAAAACCGTCGCCATTTCCTGGACCACGATCCGGTCGGATTCTCCCAGCGCGGCGCCGAACCGATTGATGAGGTCGACCAGTCGGTGGTGCTGTTCGTCCACATCCGCCAGACCAGTGACGAAGTTGCTGCTCCACTGAAACGATTCCATCGAAATCCTGCCGGGGACTCCAGCCCGTTAGTTAGTGCCTTGACCAGGGAACGTCCGGGTGGATCGTGGATTTGAGACGGTCTTTAGCCCAGCAAGTCATCCAGACCGTCCAGCACGGTTGCGAGCGGTGGCAGATTCGACAGGATGAAGTCGGGGTCCTGCCCCAGTTCGCGGCACAACTCGCCGGGAAAGTGGGCGTCCAGGTACTCCTGCCCCGATTCTTTGACTTGCGCGTCCGCCAGAAAGTCGGCGATACGGTAGATCGCTCCATATGGCTCGAACGAGGCGGTGGTTTCCGGATCGGCGAAGTCGCGCATGCCGCAGACGATCTCGTCGGGGAAATTCCACCGAACCGCCAGTTCGGAGCTGACGTCCACGTGGCTGAAGCCGAATACCGCGCGCTCGGCTTCCGGCCGGAACCGGCCCTGTTCCACTTCCCGGTCGATGCGTTGGGATTCCAATGGCGCTTCCATGTGCAGCAGCAAGACGCCGCTGTGGAGCATCAGTCCGCCGGTGAAGGCGATATCTTCCCGATGCTTCCCCAGTCTGGCCAGCCAGGCCGCATATCCGGCAGTGGCGAAACTGCCGAGCCAGAACGCTTTCAAGTCCAGCGACGCGGGAGCCCGGAAAGCGCAGGACAGGGCCGAAGCAACCACCAGCGTGCGTAGCGTGGTGAAACCCAGCAAGCGAACCGCGTCGTCGATGGAGGCGACTTTGCGGGGCAAGCCGTAGCGGGCCGAGTTGGCCAGCTTCAGCACCCGGCCCGCCAGCGCCTGATCCATGCTGATGGTCTTGGCGATCTGGGTGATGTTGGCATATTCGTCGTTGAAGCTTTGGATGAGACTCCTGACAACCTCCGGAATCGCCGGGAGGTTTTGGCTGTTATTGAGGAGATGTTCGAGTTCCATCCGGAGCTCCCTAGGTAATTGACAGGTTTGATTGTTGGAAGAATGCAATGATGTCGCAGGTTCCCGCAAGTGTCGGGCTGCTGGCCGGAACGGCCGGATTCGGGGTTGGGCTTATGGCGACAGTCTAGTTCAAAATCGGGGACTGGCCGGCATGTTTTCGCCCTCGTCGCGTGGGAGGACCGCCGTGCCCAGCGTGGCCTGTGTTCATGCCGGGTTGAGGGCTCGAACGATGGTTCGGGCGGTGGTGGATATCCCCCAGGGGTGGCGGCGGGCCTGCAGGCTGATTGGCCGGAAGTCAGCCCGGAGACCGCGAATTGGGGCAGATGTGGAGTCAGGCCCGAATAGTGCTAAACAAGCTCGGCCATCGGTCGATGGTCCCCTTACATTCATCTGTATCCGCCGGAGGTCTGCCGTGTCACAACCGATCCGAATCTACGCTGTTTTAGCCGGTGCACTCGGTGCGCTGAACGGGGAAGCGAGCCGGGCTGCGAGCACGTTGTTCGAAGATGCCGGCAGTTGGCTCCAGGTGGTGGGCGAAGGGAGTCTGAAGGCCGTCGATCCTTCTTTGGAAAAGGCCCGCATCTGGATTGAAGGCCAGAGCCGGTTCGATCAGGACTGGACCCATTGGTACCAGGGCATGGCCCGAACTGCCATCGGCTACTCCCTCACCGATCGCGCCACGATCTGGGCTGGCTATACCTGGCTGCCGACCCACAACGTGGGCAAGGATTACGTCTCTCAGCAAGACCTGTGGCCGGCGTTTCGGTATGTGATGCCGACCGATTACGGCACGCTCATGTTGCGCAGCATGGTGGAAGTGAATTTTCTGCGGGGGGACCAGGTCCGGGTCCGGCCGCGCCAGATGATCCGTTTCATGCATCCGTTAGAGGCTGAGCCCCGCCTGAGCCTGATTACCTGGGACGAGTTCTTCGTGCGGGCCAATTCCACGCCGTGGGGCGGACAGTCGGGCTTTGACCAGAACCGCGCATTTGCCGGCATCGGCTGGAACTTCACGCCGGCGGTGCGGACCGAGCTGGGGTATTTGAATCAATACCTGGAAGATCTCAATCACCAGAAGTTCACCATGCATCACCTCATCATGGGGTCGCTGTTCATCAATTTCTGACCGGAGCGCGCGCTACCCCGAATCGCATGGAGTCGAGCGGCGAAATTTGAAACAATCGCCGGAATTCCAACGGGACGGCTCCAGTCCCCCAGCGCTTCGAGGAAATTGCCATGGCACCGCGCACTCCCGCTTCCCGGGTATCGCTCCACGCATTGGCTCTGACAGTAGTGTTTCTGGCGGTGGGGATACCGTCCGGAAACGCGTGGGCCAAGAAGTTCACCAGCACCATCCGCGAGGGCACGGCGTTTCGCGACCGCGTCAAGAATGGTCAGCCGGACGACGGCGAAAAAAGAACGACCACGGCGACCGCCGGCAGCTTCTCGCTGGCCAACGGCAAGGGGCGGGTCTATTTGCGCGGCGGTTTCGACGTCCAGACCGGGCTTCCCAACACTCAGCTGTTGACCACGCCGCCGGGGACCAAGGCGATCGGCAGTCTGACGGCGTTGTGGCAGGCGCTGCGGGACCGCAAGCAACCGGTCGCCAAAGTCAAGAAGATGCTCAACCTCAAAGGCGGCGTCACGGCGGTCAATTACGTGGCCAAGCCCATCGAGACGGTCAAGCCCAAGATCAAGGGCCTGATCAAACGCAATGCCCAGCACCAGACCTTTGTACAGTTTCTCAAGAGCCTGGCACAGGCTAAAAAGACTCTCAGAGTGGCGGCCACTGCCGAGGCCGGTACCTGTCCGGCGGGAACCTCGACGGAAGATGACGCCATCGCAGCGCTTGCCTGTGCCCTCATCGGCCTCGAACCTGGGAAGAAAAAGGACTGGTCGGCGCTCGATCTGACCAACCCGGAAACCGTCAAGAGCCTCTTCAGCTCATCCCTGACCGAACTTGGGATCACTCTGCCGGAAGATTCCAAGCTCACCATCTTGGCTAACGCGACGGCAGATCTCATGAAGAAGATCGA
>VEPB01000144.1 GCA_012026715.1 Methylococcaceae bacterium
CGCGCATCCTGTCGCGCCACATCCTGCCGAACGTCTCGCACATCGTGATCATCGCGATGGTGATGGACTTCTCCGGCCTGGTGCTGGCCGAGGCGGTGCTGTCCTATATCAACATCGGGGTGGACCCGGCCACCGAAAGCTGGGGCAACATGATCAACGGCGCGCGCCTGGAAATGGCCCGCGACCCGGTGGTGTGGTGGTCGCTCAGCGCCGCCTTCCTGTTCATGTTTGGCCTGGTGCTGGCCGCCAATCTGTTCGCCGACGCGGTGCGCGACGCCTTCGATCCTAGGCGGGTGGAGTAAGCCGGATACCGGCCGGTCGGGTTGAAACCCGAGCTACAGCGATCGTAGGTCGGGCTTCAGCCCGACAACCGTCAACCGGTCAACCCAGGCAATGGCCCCGGATTGGAATCCTGATTGCCGAACTGATTGATCGTCAGCCCCATGTATTGGGCGATGGACACCAGCAACTTGTTGTGGGGTACCGCGTCGAAGGCCAGGCTGCGGCCGCCGGTGATGCCGCCGGCGCTGCCGCCCGCCAGCACGAAGGGCATGTTGTCGTGGTTGTGCCAGCTGCCGTTGGCCAGACAGCTGCCGTGCAGCACCAGGGTGCTGTCCAGCAGGGTGCCGCTGCCGTCGGGAATGGCCTTGAGCTGCTCGATCAGCCGCGCGAAGCGTTCCATGTACCAGGCCTTGATGGTGACGAAATCGGCGCCGGCCTCGTGCGACGCACCATGGCAGGTCTTGCTGCTGCCGGCCTCCGACATCACGTTTTCATTCACCGAGTTATTCCATTTCAGCGTCACCACCCGGGTCAGATCGCAGGCCAGGGCGTGCACCGCCACGTCGGTGTGCAGATCGGAGATCAGTTCCATACGGCTGGCGTCCATGAACTCCGGATTCTGCCACAGTTCGGTGTGGGTCACCTTGAAGCCGGTGGGATTGAAGTTCCAGGCCGGGCAGGTGCCGGCCACCGCCGAGGACAGCTTCTGCTCCAGTTCCCGCAGCGATTCCAGATGAGTGTCCAGCTTGGTCTTCTCGTCCGCCCCGAGTTTGGTTTGCAGCGCCTTGATCTCCGCCAGGGAGTGGTCGAGGGCGCTGGTTTTGCGCTGGGTATTGAGGCTGTTTTTGCTGTCCGCCGCAAACAGCGAGTCGAACGCCGCCAGCGGGTTCATTTCCGGTACCACCGGAACGCCGTTGCTGTCGTAGGTGATGTGCTTGTCGGTGTAGATCGGGACGATGTTGAGGTTGAGGTGGGGGCGGATGGTCTGGGTCTTGAAGGCCTGGCCCAGGTAATAGTCCAGCGACACCCCCAGGGTGTTGTTCTGGCCGCCGGTGCCGGTGAGGAACTTGATGACGCCGCCTTCGTGGGTGCCGCCCGGTCCGACCATGTTCAGCCCCTTGAGAAACACGCAGTGCTGGCGCACCCGCTCCAGGGGAGCGGTCATGGCCGGCAGGGCGAAGTCGGCGGCGGTGCTTTGGGGGTGCCATTGCTCCGGTATGGCGCCGTCCGGGGTATACACGAAGATGACCCGACGCGGCGCGCTGCCGGCAGCCAGGGCCAGGCGGGCGAAGGGCAGGGAGGCGCTGGACAGGCCGGCGGCGGCGACCAGCTTGAGGAAACGGCGGCGGTCGTTGGAATGCATCATGTTGGGTCTCCGGTCAAAGGGGCGCGGTTCAGTTGCAGCCGATCCGCTGCGTGCCCAGGGCCACGTCATCGAACCAGAGGGTGTTGGCGTCGCTGCCGTAGCTTTCCCAACCCAGTCGGAAATCCTTCAGGGACGGTGTCCAGGCCCCACGGCTCAGCCAGCTGCGGTCGATTTCCGCCGTCGACGTGGCGTCGACCTGCAGCGCCGCGACCGCGGTCCCGTCGACCCAGGTCTGCAGGCTGCCCTTGGTCTGATCGATGCCAAATTCGACGCACTGCCAGCTGCCGGCTTTCGGAGCTACGCTCAGGGAAATTCCGGTCGGCCCCAGTTCCGGCAGGGTGGCGTCGTCGGACTCCCGGTTCCACATGAGGATCTGGCTTTGTCCGCCCATGCGCAGGTCCTTGCCGCCATCGGCCTGGTCCTTGAAGGCGCCGAAGGTGACGTGGTTGGCGGTCAGCGCCTTGGCAAAGCGGACATAGAAGCGGCCGTAAACGGTCGAGCCCAGGTTAGCGATGGCGCTGTTGGCGATGAATACGTGGTTGCAATAGCCGCCCTGCCCATCGACCCGCAGCGACTTGGAGCCGCCGTGGGCGACCGCGGTGTCGATGGCGAGCTTGCCGGTGCCGGCGCAACTGGGGGTCGCGACAGACCAGGTGGCGGGATCGGGCTGGCCGTTGATGGCTGTTTCGAAGCCGTCGCACAGCGCCTGACCGGCGCAACCTGAACTCGCCGAAACCGAACCGCCGGTGCCGGTGCGGGACTGAAAGCCCGGCGCGTTGACGATGCCCAACAGCATGGTTTGCAGGTTGTAGCCGTTGTTACTGTAGGACTGAATGAAGCTGTCGAGAGCGCAACTGTCGGCGTTGGCCTCGCGCCGTCCGGTGGTGTAGCGGTAGTACTGGCGCGCCGCGCACTGGGCCGCGGCCGGGCTGGCGGACACCAGCCGGCTCAAATGCGGCAGGTCGGCGAATTGCACCTGCTCCTCCGGCGTGAAGGTTTCCATGCCGCGCAGGGTGCCGGAGGCGTCGATGGGCTCGCCGTTTTCGGAAGCCCGAAAGATGCCGGCGCCGTCGTAGTTCTCGAAGCCGAAGCCGGGTTCGTCCAGGAACTGGTGGCAACTGTAGCAGCTGGCGTTGGATTTGCTGTGGAACGCAAAACGCTGCCGGGTGGTGGCGTTCGGATCTTGCTGCGGGGCCACGATCAGTCCCATGTTGGCGGGCGGCGGCAGGTCGTGGCACAGCACCCGTTTATAGAGGAAGCCACCCCGCTTGAAGGGGTGGGATTCATTGCTGTTGGCATAGCGAGACAGCACAGCGCCCAGGGTCAGGATGCCGGTTCGAGTGCCGTTGGCGACGGGAGTTTCCTGCAGGGCGGTGCCGGTCGGGCCGGTGAGCCCGTAATAGTCTGCCAAGGTCTTGTTGGCCATCACATAATCGGCGGAGAAAAGTTCCGGGAAGCTCTGGCTGGAATCGAAGGCCACGTGATTGAAGAAGCCGATCAATTCCTCCGAGAGCGCCGCCTTCACCGCCGGCGTGTAGCGCGGATAAACCCCCTGGTCTTTTTCCGGCAGGGTGTAGGGGCTGGAGCTCAGCAGCCACTGTCCGACGAAGTTGCCCACCTGGGCGCGGGCGCGGGGCAAGGCGATCAGCCGGGCCGCCTGGGGCAGCCGCTGTTGCGGCGTGTTCAGCTGGTTGCTGTCGGCGGCGGCGAACAGCGCATCGTCCGGCATCGAACCGAGGAACAAATAGGACAGGGCGCTGGCGGTTTCGTAAGGAGTCAGCCGGTAGCTGCCGTCGGCCTGGCGATCACCCAGTTCCGAGCGGTACAGGAAGTGCGGCGAAACCAGCATGCGCATCACCGTGGAGGTGACGGAGTCGGTGAACGAGCCACTGGCGAAGATGCCCAGGTAGTCGGTGATTTCCGCTTCCGTCAGGGGGCGGCGGTAGGCGCGCTTGCCGAAGCTGGCGATGAA
>VEPB01000270.1 GCA_012026715.1 Methylococcaceae bacterium
TGTCCGCCATTCCCATCGGCGCCCCCGGGTGGCCCGAGTTCGCTTTCTGAACGGCGTCCATACTCAAGGCCCGAACGGCATTGGCTAGGTCTCGACGCGTAGGCATGTAGTTCTCCTTAAGAGTTAACGTTGAAATCTGAAATGGTGAATTTTATCAATCTGAGACGCTTTGTCACGAACTTCCCGCGGTCGCCGCGATACGGCCCGGTCGGCACAGGGCTCAAATCCGATCTTCACGTCTCGCGAATCAGCCGCAGCAACTCTTCCGCCCCGACTTTGCCGCTGATTTCCCCGCCCTCCAAGAGGCTGTCGGCGAGGTCGCGCTTGTCCCGGTGCAAGGAGACGATCTGCTCTTCGATGGTGCCCTTGGTCACCAGGCGGTAAACCGTCACCGGCCGCTGCTGGCCGATGCGGTGGGCGCGGTCGGAAGCCTGGTCCTCCACCGCCGGATTCCACCAGGGATCCATATGAATGACATAATCCGCCGCGGTCAGGTTGAGGCCGGTGCCACCCGCCTTGAGGCTGATGAGAAACACATCTCCTTCCCCGCTCTGAAACGCCTCGACCCGCTTCTTGCGCTCCCCGGCCGGGGTCTGGCCGTCCAGATACTGGTAGCTGACGTCACGCTGATCGAGGTAGTTGCGGATGATCGCGAGGTGATCGACGAACTGGCTGAACACCAGGGCCTTGTGGCGATTTTCGAGCAATTCCCCAAGGACTTCGCCGAACAATTCCAGCTTGCTGCTGGACAGTTCCAGTTCCGGCGCGATCAGGCTGGGGTTGCAGCAGGCCCGCCGCAACTTGGTGATCGCGGCCAGCACCTGGAATCGCTGGTCCTCGGCGGTCGCCATGTCCGATCCCAGCTGTTCAAGCAGTCTTCTCCGCAATGCCTCGTAAAACGCGCTTTCCGGTTCGCTCAGCTCCACCTGCAATTCGATTTCGGTGCGCTCGGGCAGTTCGTCCAGTACCTGGGCCTTGGTCCGGCGCAGGATGAAAGGCTGGATCAGCCGTCTGAGGCGCTGCCGCGCCTCCCGGTCCCGCAGCCGTTCGATCGGCCCCGCAAACCGCCGGTTGAAGCTTTCCAGCGACCCCAACAGGCCAGGATTGATGAAGCGGAACAAGGCCCACAGCTCTGCCAAATGGTTTTCCACCGGGGTGCCGGTGGTGATGAGCTTGAAATCGCCCTGCAGGGCTGCCGCCTGTTTGGCGCGCTTGGTTGCAAAGTTTTTGATCGCCTGGGCTTCATCCAGCACGATGGTATGCCACTGCACTCCGACCAGCAGCTCGCCGACCGCTTCCTGCTGCAACAGCCCATAGCTGCAGATCAGCAAGTCGAATGGCTGCAACTGGCTCAGCTGCTGCTGGCGGTCGCCCTGCCCCAACACCTTGACGTTGAGAGTGGGGGCAAAGCGCGCCACCTCGTTGTGCCAGTTGAAGCACACCGAGGTGGGAGCCACCACCAGGCTCGGCCCGCTTCCGGCCCGGCTCAGGATCAGGGTGATGGCCTGCAGGGTCTTGCCCAGGCCCATGTCGTCGGCGAGGCAGGCTCCCACGCCCCAGGCAGCCAGCCGTGCCATCCATTCGAAGCCCTCGCGCTGGTAGTCCCGCAACTCGGCCTGCAACGTACTCGGAAGCCGGGGCTGGAAACGCTCTGCTTCTCTCAGTTTTTCCACCTGCTTGCGCCAGCCGGCGTCGGCCTCGAATTCACCCACCTCACCGGAAATCTCCTCGAGAATGGGCGCGGCCAATGCGGTGATGCGATGATCCTTGCCGTGCTTCTCGGCGTAACCGCGCAATTCCTCCAAGCGCTTTCGAAATGCGTCGGTCAGCGCGATGAAGCGACCCTCGTCGAGCCGGATGAAGCGGCCGTGGCGGTCGTCCAGCAGATCCAGAATCCGCTGCATCTCGATGACTTCGCCGCTGTCCAGCCTCAGCTCACCCTTGACGGAAAACCAATCCCGCTGCTGCTGCAGTTTGAGGCTGAATTGTCCGAGCCCCCCCTGGCCCAACATGCGGAACCTTTCGCCTTGCGGCCATTCCACCCTCACCTGCTCCCCGAGTTCGCCCAACTCCAACAGGAATTCCAGGCTGGACTCGAGGTCGACCGTCAACCATTGGCTTTCGCTTAGAACCCGGCTCGCCGTGGCCAGACTCGGGCAAGCGTCCAGGATCTCCTGAACCCGTTTGCGCTCCTGCTTGAGGTTCCGCTGAGTCTGCAGGCGCTTGCCGTCGATCTCGGCGATCAAGCCGGTGCTGCCGACGCCGGGATTCAGGTAGGATCCCTTGTCGCCGAAAGGCCGCACCAGAATCGCCACCCGCAAGCCTTCGCCTTCCGGCACCAACTGGACCCGCGGCACGCTGTCGGCCTCGACCGTCTCGGCGGCGGTAAGCTCAGCGCCGGTGATGTCGGAATGGACGGTCACCAGGCCGGCAACCGCCCCCAGACTGGCAAGCACCCGTTCTTTGGCCTCGGCTGGCGCGACGACTCCTGAACCCATAATTTCGGCGAGGCGGCGATGCTCGGGCTTTATCTCGATCGCCTTGATGCGATTGAGCCCGTCTCGGGCGAGCACCAAGCCGGCTTCTTGTCTGAGGATCGGCCAAAACTCCAGGCGGATACCGCCGTTTTTCTTCTGCTGGGTCACTCTCAGTTCCGGTTCGCCAACCACCAACTCCAACGGGGTACCGCTGACACCGTCGAACAAATGGGGATGGGCTGCAAGCGCCAACCAACCGCGCTCGGACAGCTCATATCCCCGGGTCATCCGGTCCATCGCGATATTGGTGGCAACCCGCAAATCCTGTTCGGAAAAGTAGCCACCCACGTTGGCCATTTCGACGACTTTCTTGAGCGACAGGATCTTGCCCTTGCTCCAGCCGCCGCCCGCTCCCCGTTTCTGTTCCCGCGCCTCCAGGGCGTATCCGGGCCAATGGCCCTTGGTTTCCGTCAATATCCAGGCGAGCCGGGTTTCCGCTTCGCTTGCAGGCTTGCTATCGGAAACCTTGGCGACGGTGTTGCTGATGGCATTCAAGACCCGCTCCCACGGCGCTTCATGGCGAACCCTGGAGAGCAGCAAGGTAAGCCCGCTGGCGCTCGGAAATCCCTCCGCCGCCGCGGCAAGCTCTTGCTGGGGCGCATCCAACCGGCCGATCAGCCCTCCCATCTCGGCCGCCAGCCATTGAAGACCGTTGGCCCGAGCCGTTTGCAAGGCATACAGCGATTTCGATAAATACGGCTTGACGTCGGGTTGGGGATCGTAGCGGTGCAGGATGAACAAGCCCAACCAGCCAATCCAGGGTTCGTACTCCCTTCCGGCAAAAATCCGCAGCAGGGTCGCCCGAAAACTTTCCAAGGCTCCGCGTTCGCCGGCCTCCATGGCCAACGCCAGCCGCAACAGCCGATACATGGGCCAGTTGGGGTCTTTGTCAGTGACCAGTTCCACCAGTTTGCGCGCCTCGTCCATGTCGGACCCGCGGTTACGCAAGGTCAACGCCATCACGTACATCACCCCGGCCATTCCCCCCAGCATGGCCTTGCGCCGACCGGTCAACTTCCGCAACAGTTTCAGAGCTTCCTCGAACCGCCGCAGGCCCTCGTCGACATCCCCCTGCAGCAACCGAAGCCAGGCATGCAGCGCCAATTCCTCGACCCCGCCCTGGCCGGCGCGCAGACATTCTTCCACCACCGCCACCTCGCCCCGCAGCAAGGCGGCATGGGCCGCGCTGTACAAGTCGTGGTCCCGATAGCGGCTCTTGGGGGCCTTGCCGAATTCCAGCAACATCCGGTAGGCGTCGCCATCGAGCCGCCATTCCGCCAGTTGGTTGTCGACGACCCCCGCTAGCGCGCCCTGCCGGATCGCCAGCGGCAATTCCTCGAACCACCTCGGCTCGAACGGATCGCCGCACACCATGGCATAGATCCGTTCCGGGCCCGGCCAGCGGCTTGCCAATCCGTCCCAGTAGGAATACTGGTTGCGCTTGAGCACCTCAAATAAATGGGAGATATAGGCTTCGTCCTTGAGGTACAGACCGATGCGTACTTCGCGGATCAACTGGTCGTCGTTCTCGAAGCGGATGTCGTTGTTGTTGCGCAGGTGCGAACGGCCCAGCGGAAACACCCCGCGCGCCAACTCCACGTAGCTGCTGAATCCACCTTCGGCAACCAGATAGCGAACGACCGGCTCGGCCAGCAATGGGCTGCAATAAAACCGTTCACCGCCATTCCAAGTCGTTTCCACCCCCACCAGTCCGCTGTCGATCCACTCCGACGGTTCCAGCCTGCCGCTCCGAACCTTGCCGACCACGGCACGGAGGGCATTCCGGATATCGGTCTTGCTGAGGCTGCCCCAATTGACCGCCAGCAGATTGACGATGGCGCGGCACTCCTCCGGCACCTCCAGGTACGCGCCCCACAGCCGGGCGCGGTGTTGCTCGATGGGATCTTTCACGCGGACAGGGCAAGGTTGCTGGCTTACAGTTCGCGGGTGGCGCTGAAGCGGATTTCCGGCCAGCGTTCTTCGGTCAGCGACAGATTCACCCGGCTGGTGGCCAGGTAGACCAGGTAACCGCTGCCATCCTCCGCCAGATTTTCGAAGGCCTTGCGGCGGAATTCTTCCAGCTTCTTGGGATCGTCGCAGCTGACCCAGCGGGCGGTGGTTACCGACACGGCGTCGTAAACGCATTCGACGTTGTATTCCGCCTTGAGCCGGAATGCGGTGACGTCGAACTGCAGGATGCCGACGGCCCCCAGGATGAGATCATTGTTTTTCAGCGGCTTAAACAGCTGGGTCGCGCCTTCCTCGGTGAGCTGCTGCAAGCCCTTCTGCAGTGCCTTGGCCCGCAGCGGATCCTTCAGGACCACCCGGCGGAACAACTCCGGCGCGAAGTAGGGGATACCTTCATATTTAAGGTTTTCGCCAAGGGAAAAGGTATCGCCCACTTGGATGGTGCCGTGGTTGTGCAAGCCGATGATGTCGCCGGCATAAGCTTCTTCCACGTTCTTCCGGCTGTCAGCCTGGAAGGTGATGGCGTTGGCGATCTGGACCTGCTTGCCAAGCCGGACCTGATAGGTGCGCATGCCCTTCTCATAGCGTCCTGAGCAGATGCGCAGGAAGGCCACCCGGTCGCGGTGGGCGGGATCCATGTTCGCCTGGATCTTGAAGACGAAACCGGTGAATTTTTCTTCCTCCGGCTCGACGACCCGTTCGCGGGCGGCGCGGGGCTGCGGCGGGGGCGCGTAGTCGGCGAAGGTGTCCAACAGTTCCAGCACGCCGAAGTTGTTGATGGCCGACCCGAAAAACACCGGCGTCTGCTTGCCGGCCAGATAGGCCTGAAGATTGAAATCGTGGCTGGCCCCCTTGACCAGCTCCATCTCGGTCCGCAACTCCTCGGCCTGATCCCCGATGGCCTCCTCCAGCTTGGGATTTTCCAATCCCTGAATCACCTCGCCCTTGATGATCTTGTCGCCATGCGAAGGGCTGAATAAATGGACCGAATCCTCGTAGAGATGGTACACGCCTTTGAACCGCTTGCCCATGCCGATGGGCCAGGTCATGGGTACGCACTGGATGCCCAGCACGCTCTCCACCTCGTCCAGCAACTCGATGGGTTCGCGGCCCTCGCGGTCCAGCTTGTTGATGAAGGTGAGGATGGGCGTGTCGCGCAGCCGGCACACTTCCATCAGCTTGATGGTGCGTTCTTCCACGCCCTTGGCGCTGTCGATCACCATCAGCGCGGAATCCACGGCGGTGAGGGTGCGGTAGGTGTCTTCCGAGAAGTCCTCGTGACCGGGGGTGTCGAGCAAGTTGAATATGCAACCCTTGTGCTCGAACTGCATGACCGAGGTGGTCACCGAGATACCGCGCTGCTTCTCCATCTCCATCCAGTCGGAGGTCGCATGGCGGGCCGCCTTGCGACCCTTCACGGAGCCGGCCAGCTGAATCGCGCCGCCGAACAGCAGCAATTTTTCCGTCAGCGTGGTCTTGCCGGCGTCTGGATGGGAGATGATGGCGAAAGTACGGCGCCGACGGATCTCGGCGAGCAGTTCTGACATGGTCGGCGCGGGAGCAAAGCGGCCATTATACGTGAAGCCGGATTGGCTTCGCTAAGAGGCTGGGCGGGACGGCCCCGCCGCGCCATTGGCCAGGTTGCCGCCCTTGACCGGCCTGAAACCGACCGAGAATCACGGCCGGCGAGTTTTGCCCGGAACCGCAAACTTCTGCTAGCGTTTGAGGCTGTCGTTGAAAGCACCCGGAAGCCATGAAGATCAAGCTCAAACCGCACGAAACCCGGATCATCGGAGCGCTCATCGAGAAGGAGATCACCACGCCCGATCAATACCCGCTATCTCTCAACGCGCTGACCAATGCCTGCAACCAGAAATCCAACCGGGAACCCGTCATGGACCTGACCGAGACGGCGGTGCAGGCGACGGTCGATGACCTTATCAAGCGCTACCTGATCCGCGCCCACTCCGGTTTCGGCAGCCGGGTCACCAAGTACCAGCACCGGCTGTGCAACAGCGAATTTAGCCAGCTTCAGCTGTCCCCGCCCGCGCTTGCCATCATCTGCGAGCTGATGCTGCGGGGGCCGCAAACGCCCGGTGAATTGCGAACCCGTTGCGAGCGGCTCTGCCGGATCGATAGCGTTGCGCAAATTGAATCGGAACTGCAGGCATTGATGGAACGGGATGAACCGCTGGTCGCTCGCCTTGCCCGCCAGCCCGGCAAGCGTGAACACCGCTATGCCCATCTGCTGGGAGAGGAAATCTTCGATTCAGTAGCGGCTTCCGAGGACTCGCACATCCACCCGCACCCAAGCGGGCCGGACCGCATCCAGCGGTTGGAGGATGAGATCGGGGAACTGCGGCAACAGGTCCGGGAATTGAAGGAATTGGTGGATCTTTTGATTGACGGGTCAACGCCTTCCCGCTGACTTCGGACAGGGGCCCGACCTGGGCCGTCCCTGCGCGATACCCACCTCCGCAAGCGATCCGTGGCTGCCGAGCGCTTCATTTCCGACGGCCTCGATGTGTCGAAATTCTTGACAGCTTGTCATAATCGGGTGCACCCTTGAGTCGCTTGTGCGCTCCTTTGGCGCATCAGAAAATGGCTCAACACATTCTCTAACCCCCACGACGGAGGCCAAAGAAAAACCCGGTTCACCCCTCTGAACCGTAGCATCATTGTGCTGTTTAGTTCAGTTTTTTCAAAGAAAAGGCCGTTCTAATTAGTACGCTTTCGAAAATAGAAGATGTGGCCGCCCAATGAAAGTACCCAAAGTGCACGTAATTGGCTGCAACTTCGACGACGATAGGAAACGGGACTATGACAAACAACCTTGTCAAGCTGCTAGTCATACTAGCGTGTTCTTCAACGCCAGCCCTCACCAAGGCAAGCCACACTCTAGACAATCGGCATCAGGCCGATCGGGCCGGCAAGCACTCCAGGCACCATCATCGTGCCATCCATCACCGGACGCATCGGGTTCTCCCCACGGACAACCTGAGCTGCGTAGCCAATACCGCTTATCATGAGGCGAGGAACTCCGACGCCAACCTGCAGGCGGTCGCCAATGTCGTGAAGAATCGGTTGCTGGCCGGCTGGGGCGACAGCTACTGCAACGTGGTTCGCACCGGCGCGTTTGCCTATTCCGGGAGCGAGTTCCATAACGAGCGTTATGCCAAAGCCCTCGAGGTTGCCGAGAAGGTCCTCTTGGACGAGCTGCCGGACAATACCGGCGGTGCCGTGTTCTTCCATTCGCAACGCTTACGCCATTTGCCACGCTGGGCCAAGCCCGACAACCGGACGGCCAGCATCGACGGCAACGTGTTCTATCGGGACGATTCCTGATCCGTACGGAACTGCCAATGGGGTTTTTCGCGACTGGCCGCTTTGGGAGGCGGCCGGCGGACATTGTTTTGCGCGGGTAAGCCGTCGCAGGCCGAGAAACCCCTTCGAACAGCCTCCCCACGGCAGCCCGCGATCAGCTTTTGGCTAAGCTGACTAGCCGGGTGTCGCGCCCATTCTCCGGGAGTTCCCGAAGCCGTTCGATCGCAGCCAGATAGAACATCGTCGGCCCGTCGCCGGGAACATCGTGCAACAAACGCTGAAACAGGGTTTGCGCCGTCGCCAGATCACCCTGGCGGTAACTCGCCAGACCCTTGGCGAATTGACGACAAAGCCATTGCAGTTCAGCACCCGCTTGCTGGCTTTCCAGACCCAGTAATTCGGCCACGGCCACCGGGCGCGACTTCCCCTCGAGCAGGAACTCGCCGAGCGGCCGCACGATGAATCCTCTCGCCTGATCCGCAATGGAAGCCGCCACCAGGATCGACGTCCCCAAGGATTTGCACAAATTCTCCATGCGAGAGGCGGTGTTGACGGTGTCGCCGGTGGCCCGGAATTCCAGGCGCTCCCGCGTACCCACGTTGCCCAGGCGGAACGGACCGGTGTTGACGCCGATGCGGATCGGCAGGTCCACCTCATGGACACGGCAAAACTCCATCACCGCCTGATGCACCGTCAGCGCACAGCGGCACACCGCGTTAAATTCATCTTCCACCCGCTCCGTGCCGGCCCATAACGCCAGAACCGCGTCCCCGACCACGTCCGAAACGAATCCGCCTTCGGCTTTCACCAAAGGAAAAATCGTGTCGTAGTAGCTGTTCATGAAAGCACCCAGCGCCATCGGATCGAGTTCCTCGGCGACCCGTGTGTATTGGCCGGCATCGCTGTAAAAGCAAATCCCCCGCTCGATCACGATGCCTTGGCCGGCGTGGGGTCCCTGGCGTTCGGTCCTCATGCGCTCCACCACCGCCTTCGGCACATACAAGCCGAAGGCCTCGTAGATCTGTCGCTTTTCGCGCTGCAACACCCGATAACGCGAGACCGCAGCGACGATCAGGACCGTCGGAGTCACCACTCCGACCGGAACCACGCCGGGAAGCCACAGGTTGGACCGAACAAACTCAAGGTACGCCAAGGTCAGATAAGCAACGACCAGGACGGCAACGGCCAGCAAGCGGCGTCCGGATAGTCCGACTATCGCCATCGTGCAGGCCAACAGCGCCCAGCCGGCGACGATGAGCAGTAGCGCCGGCTTGGGCAAGGTCCGCACGGCCGATCCGTCGATCAGGTTTCCGATCGCGGCGGCTGCCATTTCCACGCTGGACAAGGCCTTGTCCGGCGAATCCGAGAAATAGGTGTAAAAACCGTGGTTGGTTTCCGGCTGGAGATCCTCGGCATATCCGACCAGAACGATCTTGTCGCGCAGATCGACGTCATGCGGCCCTTCCGGGCCGAGCAGGCGGGTGGCGGAATAGGTGCGGATCGTGCCAGGCGGCCCGTAGTGATTGAATCGCATCTGATCGCCGGCAAAGCAGCAATCCATCCAGGTCTTCCCCAGATCGCGGACGACCTGGGGAACGCCTTGGTATTCAAGGGCCTGTCTGATCGCCACTGCAAATTCCGGGTGACTCGCAAGAACCCCCGTCAAACCGTTCGCCAGGCGGCGCTCGGCGTTCGGCCCCAGGCTTCGGTCAAACTCCGGGAATTCCGGCGGCTCCAGTTTTTCCAGCAATGGCCCCAGTTCGCCGTAGGCGTTGCGGACGAACAGCGCCCGCAGCATCGCGACGGGAAAGGTCACCTCCCGCGGATCGCCTTCCACGTAAAGCCAGAAATGCTTGGCCAGGGAAACATGCCGCGGCACCGGGAAGGGGGCCACAGCCAAGGCCTGGCTGTCGAAGGCACCCACCGGCAAATCCGGGGTGTCGATAACCAGAGTGCCGAACAGCTCGGTTGAAGTCCGATAGCCCAGCACATGATCGCGCCTCAGGTTGCTCGCCAGCACCACCCGCCCCGCATCGGCAATCGCCTTGGCCAGTCGGGCGTCGTCCGCCGGATCGCCAGGCCCTTTCAGGAACACGTTCAACCCGATCAGCGCGGCCTGCTGCTGGACCAACTGGTCGATCAAGCGGGCATAAACCCCGCGGGGCCAGTTTTCCGGTTCGTCCGGCAGATCCAGGAAATGGGCGGTGTTGCGATCCAGGTTGATGACCACGATCTGCTTCGGCGCCTGCCGGACGCCCCGAGCCAAGAACAACAGCCTGAGCCCGACTTCCTCCTCCAGATACACCCCGAGCGGCGAAAGGAACAGTACGCACCCCAACCCTCCGACCAGCAAGGTCAGGAGCAGGATTCGCAGACTCTTCCGGCAGCGTTTCAGCATCGGCGTTCAGGCGAACCGAAAAGCCCAGGGTTGCTGAAATTTCCGACCATTCCTTGAGGAGATAAGGCTTAGACGCACGCGATCGACGTGATGGATTTTATGGAAAGGCCAAGGAGTTTAGCGCGTATCCTGAAATGCCGGGACGAACGGACATCGCCTTGTCCCGATCCAGCACCGGAACTCCCGCCACGGAGCGGAAATCGACA
>VEPB01000157.1 GCA_012026715.1 Methylococcaceae bacterium
GCACACCTTCCGCAACGTCCTGCGCACCCTGGACAACCCGCGCCTGTTCACCCGTTACCCGGCGCTGGTCTGCCAGGTGCTGCAGGACCTGATGACCGTCGGCGAGGGTCCCAAGGCTGGGCTGGCAGCCACTGCGCTGCGGACCGCGTGGCAGGGGTGCGGCGGGCTGTCGGCTGTAGGTGATGTGCTGAGTCTGATGCGGTTGTAGGCGGCCATGAACATCGAATCGAAACTGGGCCTGGACGTCTTCGCGCTGGACAAGGAGCCGCACATTGTGGTGAACCAGACTGCCTGCCGGGAGCGCTGCAAACGGCGCGTGTGCTTGACCATCTGCCCGGCGCGGCTGTACACGCTGGCGGAAGACGGCAGCCTCTTGCTCAATTGGGAGGGCTGTCTGGAGTGCGGGACGTGCAAGCTGGCCTGCGCCGAGGGCGCGCTGGACTGGCGGTACCCGCGCGGCGGGTTCGGGGTGCAATACCGGTTCGGATAGGCGCCGGCGTCCAAACCGGCGACAACGCAGAGGAGGGTTGCCATGACCGAGCGTCGAAGGTCGGGTCTCACAGGCGGCCTGGTGCTCATTGTCATCGGGGTGGTACTGCTGGCGTTGCAGTTGGCTCCCGAGCTGACCGCGTGGCTCAACCCGCGCTGGGGTTGGCCGCTGATCATCTTGGGGCTGGGCGGCCTGGTGACGTTGGCCGGATTCGTCACCTGGCAGGCGGGCCAGGTCACCGGCGGCTGCTTTCTTATCGGACTCGGCTGCATCCTGTACTGGCAGAACGCCACCGACAGTTGGTCTAGTTGGGCGTACATGTGGCCGCTCTTTCCTGGTTTCACGGGCGTGGGAATGATCATCTCGTGCTTCATGACCGAAAGCCCACGGAGAGCCTTTGTCTCGGGCCTCTGGTCCATCTTCACCAGCGCCATGCTCTTCGTCATCTTCGGCTCGTTTCTCGGCAACCTGACGTTGCTCGGCGTATACTGGCCGGTGCTGGTCATCTTGCTGGGCGTTGCCATGCTGCTGCGCCCGATCTTCAAGTTCTGAGCGGAAGGTATGCGTGCAGGCCCCCAGGCCAGGCGCCTGGAGGCCCAGGGGGGATGCCATGAGACGCGGCAGCCTGTCCTGGGGCACGGTGGTCACACTGCTGGGCGTGTTTCTGCTGTTGGACACGCTGAATCTGTTGCGGTTCAACTGGGGAATCGCCTGGGGCGGGTTCCTGATCGTGCTAGGCGTCTGGCTGCTCTGGTCGCGATCGCGGACTTGGTCCGGACCCTCGTCCGCCAGTGACTGGGCTTCGGCGCCGCTGGAGGGCGCGGCGCAGGTGAAGGTGCGGCTTCAGCACGGGGCGGGGCAGCTCACGGTGCGGGGCGGCACCGAGGCCGGCATGGCCTTCGACGGCCTCTTCGCGGGGGGACTCAACTTCTCCAAGCGCCGCACCGGCGACAAGCTGGAACTGAGCCTCCGGCCGCCCGACGACGTGTTCCCGGGGGTCATCTTCCCCGGCATGTTTGCCAGCAGGGGCGGCCTTGACTGGACCTTGAGCCTGACGGACGTGGCCGCCATGAGCCTCGAAGTGGAGACCGGCGCCAGCGAGATGGAGCTGGACCTGAGCCGCCTGCGTCTGAGCGACCTGACGGTGAAGACCGGCGCCAGCTCGTCGACGATCACCTTGCCGGCAACCGCCGGGAGCACCAGCGTGCGGCTGGAGGCGGGGGCCGCCTCCCTGTCGGTGAGGGTGCCCGAGGGTGTGGCGGCGCGCATTCATGCCGAGGGGCTGGGCAGCATCGCGGTGGATACGGTCCGTTTCCCGCGCCGGGGCGGGGCGTACCAGTCGGACAACTACGATATGGCCATGAACCGGGTGGAGCTGCGCGCCAGTGTCGGTCTGGGGTCGCTGAGCATCCGGTAGGATACCCACTGGAAATGAACCGCATGCGGGGGCCAGAGTGAAACCGATCTCCGCCAGCACAATCGAGAGCGTACGTCAGCGGATGAACAAGCTGACAGGGCGCACGGGCGCCAACCTGGCGCGCAAGCTGATGGCAGAGCAGCCGGCGATCGGCGGCTACCTGCTGGGCGTGGACAACGATATCTTCAATGAGGACGAGCGGTCCCAGCTGTTTCATCTGGGCATGGTCATCTGGCAGGCGATGAAGGAGGCCGGTCCGCTGCCAGAGGTGGATTTCGAAACGTTGCGGACGGCCGAGGCCGCCAATGTCGCGATGATGGAAGGTGCTGCTGAGAGCCCCGACGCGGACGAGCGGGACGTGGCTGCAGATATGCTGCTGAACTACCCGCAGCCCGAGCTGCTGGGGGCGGTGGTGATGGCCATGGCGCAGCCCCGCCAACGGGGCGCTGATGAGTGGGCGGTTCGCGAAGAGGCCATGGGTGTGATGTTGATCGACCTGAAGAC
>VEPB01000310.1 GCA_012026715.1 Methylococcaceae bacterium
GCGCCGCGGATCACCTCGTCCTCCATGTTGACGTCGATGTTGCCGTCCTTGGTCTTGCACAGTTCCTCCAGCATCCGCAGCAGATTGGTGGCGTAGAGGGTGCTGGCCTGCTTGGACAAACGGCTGGGCAGATCGGTGTAGCCGATCAAGGTGACGCCGTGGCGCACCACCACCTGGCCGGGCACGGTCAGTTCGCAGTTGCCGCCCTGCTCGGCCGCCAGATCGACGATGACGCTGCCCGGTTTCATGGATTCCACCATGCCGGCGGTGATCAGGCGCGGCGCGGGTTTGCCGGGTATCAGCGCAGTGGTGATGATGATGTCCACCTCCATGGCCTGGCGGGCGTACATCTCGCGCTGGGCCTTCTGATAGCCCTCGCTCATCACCTTGGCGTAACCGCCGACGCCGGTGCCCTCTTCCTGGTAGTCCACCTCGACGAATTCGGCGCCGAGGGACTTGACCTGGTCCTTCACCTCGGGACGGGTATCGGAGGCGCGCACGATGGCGCCCAGCCCCGCCGCGGCGCCGATGGCGGCCAAGCCGGCCACGCCCACGCCGATGATGAAGACCTTGGCCGGCGGCACCTTGCCGGCGGCGGTGATCTGGCCGGTAAAGAACCGGCCAAAGTGATGCGCCGCCTCGATCACCGCCCGGTAGCCGGCGATGTTGGCCATGGAACTGAGGGCGTCGAGCTTCTGGGCGCGGGAGATGCGGGGCACCATGTCCATGGCCAGCACGGTCGCCTTGCGGGCAGCCAGCCGGTCCAGCAGTTCGGGATTCTGGCCCGGCCAGAGGAAGCTGATGAGATGGCCGCCTTCCCGCAGCCTTTGGACTTCATCGATCCCGCCGTGGGCTTCCGGCGCCCGCACCTTGAGGACGATGTCGGACGAGGCCCACAGGGCATCGGCTTCGCTGACGATCTCGACCCCGGCTTCCCGGTAGGCTTCGTCGGAAAAATTGGCGGCGTCACCGGCGCCGGTTTCGACGGCGACGTGGAAGCCCAGCTTGGCAAGCTTCTCGGCAACTTCCGGCGTGGTCGCCACGCGTTTTTCCCCCGCGTGGATCTCTTTGGGTACCCCTATTCTCATAAGACCGCAGACCTCTTGTTGTTTCGGCGCCACGCGTGGCAGCGCATACACGTTGATGGCCAAACACCGTCTGGAACCGTCCGCGCCGCTGCCCCCAGGCCGAGCCATCCAGATCGGGGGGTGCGGCGCCGCGGAGACCGCCGGCGATATCGGAAAGCGAAAAGATGGCCTGACATGAAGCGTCAGCCCGCGACTTGATAAAGGAATACCCCTGCCAGGTCAATCTTTTCTGTTCCGGTGCGGCGATCTGTCCCGATTTCGTTTGATTGGACCAATCCGCCCCCGCCGCCCGTATAATCACCGGGCACGCTTGCCTATTACCGCCTGCCGAATGCCGGGAAACTCGCCCCCTCGGGGAATTCCGTTTTGTTTTTGATCGGCTTTTTTGTATCTTACCGCCTCCATGAACGCCACCAGCCTGATCCGAGTCGACCAACTGGTCCGCTATTACGGCGACCACTGCGCCGTAAACAACGTCAGCTTCACCCTGGAAAAGGGCGAAATCCTGGGATTCCTGGGGCCCAACGGCGCCGGCAAGTCCACCACCATGCAGATGATCTGCGGCAACCTGGCACCCACCTCCGGCCAGGTGACCATCAACGGCGTGGATATCCTGGACAATCCTCGCGAAGCCAAGCGGGAACTGGGCTATCTGCCGGAGACTCCGCCGCTGTACCGGGAACTGACGGTGGACGAATACCTGGGCTACTGCGCCCAGCTCCATCGCATCCCCCGCAACCGGCAGAAGCAGGCGCTGAACAACGCCAAGGAGCGCTGCGGCCTGACCGACGTGGCCGACCGGCTCATCAACAATCTGTCAAAGGGCTATCAGCAGCGGGTGGGGATCGCCCAGGCCATCCTCCACACCCCCGCGGTCATCATCCTCGACGAGCCTACGGTGGGCCTGGACCCCATCCAGATCCGCGAGATCCGCGATCTGATCCGGGAACTGGGCAAGGAACACGGCATCATCCTGTCCACCCACATCCTTCCGGAGGTGCAGGAATCCTGCACCCGGGTGCAGATCATCCACCAGGGCCGGCTGGTGCTGAACGACAGCATCGAGGGGCTGGCCCAGCAGATGCGCGCCTCCAGCCTGCAACTGGTGACCCGGCAACCGGCGGAACTGGCCAGGCTCTATTCCCTGACCGGCGTGCAGTCGATCGAGCACTTGGGCGACAACCGCTACCGCGTGCTGCACGACAAGGAATCCAGCCCCGCCGAGGCCATCGCCGAAACTGCCGTCACCCGGGGCTGGGGCCTGCTGGAACTGGTGCCGGAGCGGCGCAGCATGGAGCAGATCTTCATCGACATTACCGGGCATCATGCTCCCCATCTCCCCGCGGAAGCAGGAGATGCATCGGACGAGCTGGCCGCGTCGGAATCACCAGGCGCCTCGGCCCTGGCCCCACTCCCAGAGGGAGAGGGGCTCACCTCGGCCGTGACTCCCAAATCTTCCCAGGACTGACCGCATGATGGCCCTCACCATCGCGGGGCGCGAGCTCCGCACCATGTTTCTCTCGCCCCTGGCATGGTCCATCCTGGGGGTCATCCAGATCCTGCTGGGCTACATGTTCCTGGCACAGCTGGATTACTACCTGAACCTGCAGCCCCGCATCGCCGGGATGGAGGACGTGCCGGGCATCACCGACCTCATCGTGGTGCCGTTGTTCGGCAATGCCGGAGTGATCCTGCTGCTGGTGACCCCGCTGCTGACCATGCGGCTGGTCAGCGAGGAGCGGCGCAACAAGACCTTGAGCCTGCTGTTCACGGCGCCGGTATCCATGACCGAGATCATCCTCGGCAAATACCTGGGGGTGTTCGCCTTCATGCTGATCATGGTCGGGATGATCGCCAGCATGCCGCTGTCGCTGCTGGCCGGCGGCAGCCTCGACCTGGGCAAGCTGGCCGCTTGCATCCTGGCGCTGAGCTTGCTGCTGGCGGGCTTTGCCGCCATCGGCCTGTTCATCTCCGCGCTGGCGGCCCAGCCCACGGTGGCCGCGGTCAGCACCTTCGGCGCCCTGCTGCTGCTGTGGATCATCGACTGGACCGGCTCGGCGGAGGGCAACACCGGCACGGTACTGGACTATCTGTCGATGCTGCGCCACTACGAAGCGCTCATGAAAGGCCTGATCAACACCACCGACCTGATCTACTTCGCCCTGGTCATCGTGACCTTCCTGGTGCTGAGCGTGCACAGCCTCGATAACGACCGCCTGCAGAAATGAAGATCAGCCCGCGCACCCATCTGCACATCCGCCTTCAGAATCTGGCGTTCACCCTGCTGTTCCTGGCGGTGGCCGGCCTGTTGGGTTGGCTGAGCACCCGCTATTCGGCCCAGTTCGACTGGACCGCCGACGGCCGCATGACCTTGTCGGAAACCAGCCGCAAGCTGCTGGACATGCTGCCGGGACCGGTCAAGGTCACCGCTTACGCCCGCGAAGAGAAGGCCTTGCGAGGCCGGATCAGCGACCACGTGGGCAAGTTCAGCCGTTACAAGCCCGATTTGACGCTGCAGTTCGTCAACCCGGACACCCAACCGGACACCGTGCGGGAACTGGGGATCTCGGTGGACGGCGAACTCATGGTGGAGTACCGGAATCGCAGCGAACGGGTCAACGACGCGACCGAGCCCAATCTGGCCAACGCCCTGCAGCGCCTGGCCCAC
>VEPB01000589.1 GCA_012026715.1 Methylococcaceae bacterium
GCGCCTTGGTACGATCCAGATGCTCGCGGTCCCCCAGTGCGGCGGTGGCCGCGGCCAGCGCCAGGGTATTCACGTTGAACGGCTGGCGCACCCGATTCAGCAGGTCCGCCAGGGCCGGGCTGGATACCGCGTAGCCGACCCGCAGCCCCGCCAGACCGTAGGCCTTGGAAAAGGTGCGGGTGACGATCAGATTGGGAAAATCCTTGAGCCACTGCAGGCAATCCGGGTAGTCCGGAAAATCCACATACTCGAAATAGGCCTCGTCCACCACCACCACGACCTGCGGCGGCACCGCTGCCAGAAACGCGCGCAATTCGTCGCGCCGGAGATAAGTGCCGGTGGGATTGTTGGGGTTGGCGACGAACACGACCCGCACCGGTTCGTCGATCAGCTTGGCCATGGCCTTCAGGTCGTGGCCGTATGCCGGACCCTCGCCGCCGTCATGGGCCTTCGCTACCCGCAACTCCGCCCCGCAGGCCTGGGTGACGATGGGATAGACCGCGAAGGCATGCGCGGAGAACACTGCCGCCGTGCCCGGCCCCAGAAAGGCCCGCCCCACCAGGTCCAACACGTCGTTGGAGCCGTTGCCCAGGGTGATCTGGTCGGCGCCAACGTTCAGATGCCGCGCCAACGCCGCCTTCAGCTCGAAGCCGCCGCCGTCCGGGTAAAGATGCAATTCTCCCAGCAAACCGGAAATGGCCGCCAACGCCTTGGGACTCGGCCCCAGGGGATTCTCGTTGGACGCCAGCTTGACGATGTTGGAAATGCCCAGTTCGCGTTCCAATTCGCTGATGGGCTTGCCGGGCTGGTAAGGCGTGAGGCCCTGCACACCGGCAACGGCCATTTGTTCGGGTTTCATGGTGTGATTCTATTTCTAATTGGGATGAAAGCTTTGCAGTGGCGGGCACGGTTTTGGTGCCCGACATTCGCCCAAATTCAGCCGATTTGGCGGGCAAGGCTGCGCAAATGCCCAAGAATTTGGCTATCGATGAAACTCGGCGATCAATTCGATTTTCCCGACGATGTGTCCATTGAACTCCGTCAGTTCCTCGGCGGGAATCCAAAGCTCCTGGTGAATGGAACCACCGACCGTCTGGACCGGATAGCGACCGACAAAGTCAGCATCCATCGAAAATTTGGTCACAAATCCCGCCCCGCTTTGCGGCACATTCCAATCCCGAGCGATTTGAACCGCGTACTCCTCATTGAGCACCGGGTAGAAAATCGGCTGTTCCGGCAACCGCGGCGGAAACTCCCGCCAGCCTGAAGCCTCGATCAACGCCAACTCCTTCGGCCCGACCGGGCGGTACAGTGTCATTACGCTCATAAAGGCCTCAATTCTGCTGCTTCGAGGTTCCGTAATCCAGAGTTAACAACGGAAATACCAGACTACCGAGTCAATTTGGCGACTTAAAACCGGAAGGCTCTTCGGAACGCTGGTCCTGCCACCATCGATTGGTTTCCGCCAGGATGCGCTCCATCTCCTCGAACAACCGGTCCACTTCGTTGTCGGCAACCTCTCCGGCCGCGGCGGTGAGGTAATCGAGCCGGGCCTGAAGCCCCAATAACTGTGTCACCGTTTGGGTGTACCGCACCCAAAGCGCCCGATGGTTGAAAAAGGTATCGAAGCCGGTGAGCACGGTCACGGTGGCGCTCAACACCAAGGCGATATTGCGGATATAAACCACCTTGTCCTCCGGCACGCCCTGAATGCCGAGCAGCACGGTCACCACCGCGCTAATGACCGTGGCACCTAGATAAACCAGAAAAGCCTTCCGCTTGTTCCGCTCGCGTTTCTTCTCGAAAGCTGCGAGATATCCGGACAACTGGGATTTAAGGACTTCGAGTTTAGGGTTTTGCGTCATGAGGTGGTCTTTGTCACGGTTCGTTTATATCATCGGTTCTTAAATGACGTTGATATTTCAATTTTGAATCGCTGCGCGATGACCATTTTGAATGTGGGTTCTCGGACCCACGGCCGCGATACTTTTCTTTGCGTGGCCAAAGAAAAGTATCCAAAAGAAAAGCCACCCCCAGCCGCGAAAGCCCTTGCGCTCCTCGCTTTCAGCAGGGGTTGGCAGAAGGGCGATCCATCGCCCTCTGCCAACGCGCGGCATCCCTGCCGCGCCCCTTCGGGCTGATCCTGCTGAAAGCTGCGGTGCTCAGCGCGGCTGTAGGGGATTTCCTCTTCGTCGCCCCGGCAGGGAATGCCGGGGTCCAGGTTACAAGGATGTATAGGCCTTGCCATCCATGGCATCTGGATTCCGGCAATCCATGCCGGAATGACGAGACCGGCTAGGCTCTTGGCTCTTGATCTTCAAGTCCCGTTCAGTCGCGCCGAGCACCGGAGCTTTTGACGGGAACAGCCCGTTAGGGGAGCGGCAGGGATGCCGCTCGTTGCCTGAGGGGCAGGAGCCCCTTCAGGCAACCCCCGCCAAAAGCGAGGAGCGCAGGATCAAGCGGCTGTCGGGCCGCCTTTTCTTTGGTTCGTTTCTTTTGGCGGCGCAAAAGAAATGAACTCGGCCGTGGGTCCGAGAACCCACAATCAAATCAGCTATCGCGGAGCGATTCCCTCATAAAGGGTCTCTCGCCCCACATCGCAACGTACAGCGCCCTAAGATTTTGGGGAAGGCAGGACCAACTCTGCCTCTTTCCCTCGACATCCATATCCCACATCAAATTCTCTACATAACTCACATCGATACACCGAGTGGTCGCAGAATCAGCCGTTTCCAATATTTTCGACATGACATCAAAATGCCGGCCTGCTTTGAACCAATCCGCAGACTTCAATAATTCGGTGGTCCGCTGTGAAAACTGCTCAATCCACACATGCGGAGCCTCTTCCATGTCAAAACCCTGAACCTGCATTTTGACATCTGCCCAACTAGCATCATCCGGAAACGCTTCCCGAATCTGCCGCACCAGATTCCTAGCGGCTAATTCGTCTGGCGTCATAAATACGGTGCTTATAAAGTCACCCCACCGCCCTAGGATAGGACCCCAAGACCTTAACCATCGTCACCCGCCCATCCAACTCCTTCAACGCGTCCATAACGGATGCATCCTCCCGGTGCCCCTCGATATCGATAAAAAACACATAATCCCAGGCCTCCCGGCGGGAGGGGCGGGATTCGATCTTGCTCATGCTGATGCCGCAGCGGGCGAAGGGCTCCAGGGTGTGGTAGAGGGCTCCGGGATTGTTACGGGTGGAGATCAGGATGGAGGTCTTGTCGGAGCCGGTAGGTCCCACCGGGTTGCGGCCAATAACGAGGAATCGGGTGGTGTTGTCCGGGTCATCCTCGATGTTGCGCTCCAGGATGTTGAGGCCGTAGAGCTTGGCGGCCATGTCGCCGGCCACCGCGGCGGTGCCATCGCCTTCCGCCGCCAGCCGGGCGGCTTCGGCGTTGCTGGAAACGGCCACCCGCTCGACGCCGGGCAGATGCCGGTCCAGCCAGCCCCGGCACTGGGCCAGGGACTGCTGGTGGGAATACACCCGCCGGATGTCGGCCACCTTGGTCATCTTGCCCATCAGGTTCTGGTGGATGCGCAGCACCACCTCGCCGATGATCAGCAGCCGGCTGTGAAGGAAGCTGTCCAGGGTCAGGGCGATGACGCCTTCCGTGGAGTTCTCCACCGGCACCACGCCGAACTGGCTGGACCCGCTTTCCACGGCCCGGAAGATCTCGTCGATGCTGCCGCTGGGGCTGGCCTGGATCGCATGGCCGAAGTGCTTGTAGGCGGCCTGCTGGCTGAAGGTGCCTTCGGGCCCCAGGAAGGCCACGGTCAGCGGCTTCTCCAACGCCAGGCATTCCGACATCACCTCGCGGAACAGCCGCCGCACCGCATCACGGCTCAGCGGCCCAGGGTTATTGGCGGCGATGCGGTTCAACACCTCGGCTTCCCGCTCCGGCCGGTAGAAGCAGTCCACCTCGCCGTCCTGCTGTTTGGCTTCCGCCACCTGCTGGGCGCAGCGGGCACGGCGATTGAGCAGGTCCAGCACCTGATCGTCGATGGCATCGATCTGCCGGCGCAGATCGGCCAGGTTGAGTTCGCCAGCCATGGTTCGCCTCAGATGGCGCGCACCGCCAACACGCCCTTGATGCCGCCGATGGTGACCAGGGTCTTGGCCGGAATTCGGGCGCTCAGGTCCAGCAAGGTGTAGGCGTAGTCACCCCGCGAGCGGTTGAGCAGATCGATGATGTTGAGATCGGCGGCGGCCAGCGCTGCGGAAATCTGCCCCACCATGTTGGGCACGTTTTCGTTCACCACCCCCAGCCGATAACCCTCGCCCCGCGGCATTTCCACATTGGGAAAGTTGACGGAGTTGCGGATGTTGCCGTTCTCCAGGTAGTCGCGCAGCTGGTCGGCGATCATGACCGCGCAGTTGTCTTCCGCTTCTTCGGTGGAGGCTCCCAGATGCGGCAGCAGAATGACACCGGGCTTGCCCAGCAGGGCATTGCAGGGGAAGTCGCTGACATAGGCGCGCAGTTTGCCGGATTCCAGCGCGGCGGCGGAAGCGCCGTCGTCAACGATGCCGGAGCGGGAGAAGTTGAGGATGACCGAGCCGGGTTTCATCAATTCGATGCGGTCGCCATTGATGAGATGGCGGGTGTGGTCGTTGAGCGGCACGTGGACCGTGACATAGTCGGAGCGGGCGACCAGATCATCCACCCCGGCAGCCTTCTGCACCGAGGCCGACAGCTGCCAGGCGCTGTCCACCGTCAGTTGGGGATCGAAGCCGATGACCTTCATCCCCAGGGCCAGGGCGGTGTTGGCGACCTTCACGCCAATGGCGCCGAGGCCGATGACCCCCAGGGTCTTGCCGGCCAGTTCGGTGCCGGCGAAGTTTTTCTTGCCCTGTTCCACCGCCTGGTCAATGGACTTGTCGTCGCCGGAAACGCCGCGGCCGAAATCCCAGGCAGGACAGATGTTGCGGGCCGCCAGCAACATGCCGGCCACCACCAACTCCTTCACCGCGTTGGCGTTGGCGCCTGGCGCGTTGAATACCGGAATGCCGCGTTTGGAACACTCATCCACCGGAATGTTGTTCACCCCTGCTCCGGCCCGACCGATGCACTTGACGGTGTCGGCGATGGGCACCCCGTGCAGCTTGAAGGAGCGCAGCATGATGGCGTCGGGATGCTGAATCTCCGAGGCGACTTCGTAGCGGTCCCTGGGAAAGCGCTCCAGGCCGGCAATGGAAATATTGTTATAGGTCAGTATTTTATACATCGTACAAATTCCACCTGCGTCAGAGTCCACACACATCTTCTTTGATTCTGTACTTGCTGTTCCAGCCCCGTTCAGTCGCGCCGAGCACCGGAGCTTTTGGCGGGACCAGCCCGTCAGGGGAGCCGCAGGGACGCGGCTCGTTGCCTGAGGGGCAGGAGCCCCTTCAGGCAACCCCCGCCAAAAGCGAGGAGCACAGGATCAAGCGACTGTCGGGTGGCCTTTCTTTTGGATACTTTTCTTTGGCCAAGCAAAGAAAAGTATCGCGGCCGTGGGTCCGCGAACCCACATTCAAATCAGCCATCGCGCAGCGATTCAAGACCGAAAGGCCAGGCAGCAACGCAATCAGCCATGCCGCTTGGCGAAATCCGCCATGAAGTCGATCAGCGCATCGACACCGGATTCCGGCATGGCGTTGTAGATGCTGACGCGCATGCCGCCCACCGAGCGGTGGCCTTCCAGATTGGCCAAGCCCGCGGCTTTGGCTTCGCTGGCAAAGGGCTTTTCCAGGTCGGCGTTGGCCAAACGGAAGGGAATATTCATGCGGGAACGGCAGGACGGGTCCACCGGATTGGAATAGAACGGCGATTCGTCGATGGCGCCGTAGAGCTTGGCCGACTTGCGGATGTTGCGCTGCTCCAGCGCCGCGATGCCGCCTTCCGCCTTGAGCCATTCCAGCACCAGACCCAGCAAATACCAGGTATAGGTAGGCGGGGTGTTGAGCATGGAACCGTTGTCCGCCTGCTTCTTGTAATCCAGCACGCCCGGCGTCTGCGGCGCAGCCTGGCCGATCAGGTCGTCGCGCACGATGACCACCACGATGCCGGCGGGCCCCATGTTCTTCTGGGTGCCGGCATAGATCAGCCCGAACTTGCTGACGTCGATGGCTCGCGACAGGATGTTGGAGGACATGTCGCACACCAGGGGCAGGTCGCCCACCTCGGGGATGTCCTGGAACTCCACGCCGTTGATGGTTTCGTTGGCGGTGTAATGAAAATAGGCGGCGGCCGGATCGAGCTTCCACTCCGCGCGCGGCGGGATGACGGTGTAGGACTGGGCCTTGCCGCTGGCGGCCAGTTCCACCTGGCAGTAGTGCTTGGCCTCGTCGATGGCCTTGCCGGACCAGATGCCGGTGTCAAGGTAACAGGCGCTGGCCTTCCCGCGCAGCAGATTCATGGGGATGCCGGCGAACTGGCCGGTCGCCCCGCCCTGCAGGAATAGCACCTTGTAATTGGCCGGAATGGCCATCAGCTCGCGCAGGTCGGCCTCGGTCTTTTCGGCGATACCCACGAAATCCTTGCCGCGATGGCTCATTTCCATCACCGACATGCCACTCGCACGCCACTCGGCGATTTCCTCGCCGGCCTTGCGCAATACCGCTTCCGGCAACGCCGAGGGCCCGGCGCTGAAGTTATACACTCTGGACATGGTTACCTCGAACTTATGAGTATTCAATTCGTAGGCTGGAATGACCAACGGGAATTCCAGCTTTGTAGCGTAATTGCTGGAATTCGCTGCCGCTCATTCCAGCCTACA
>VEPB01000035.1 GCA_012026715.1 Methylococcaceae bacterium
ACCGAATCCATCATGCGCTTGCGCTTGGTGATCAAGGCCATATCCAGATCGGCGACGACCATGCCTTCGCCTTCCCGTAAGGGTTCCGCCAGGTGCTGGCCCTCGGGCGAGACGATGGCGGTGCAGCAGCCACCCCGCAGGGCCTTTTGCAGGTTGGGGTCGGGGGTGACGGCTTCGATCTGGGCATCGGTCAGCCAGCCGGTGGCGTTGACCACGAAGCAGCCGGCTTCCAGGGCGTGGTGGCGGATGGTGACCTCGATCTGCTCGGCGAAGATGGGGCCCACCAGGGAGCCGGGGAACTGGCTGCAGTGGATCTCCTCGTGCTGGGCCATCAGCGCGTAGCGGGCCAGGGGGTTGTAGTGCTCCCAGCAGGCGAGGGCGCCGATGCGGGCGATGCCGGTTTCGACGACCTTCAATCCGGAGCCGTCGCCCTGACCCCAGATCATGCGCTCGTGGTAAGTCGGCGTGATCTTGCGCCGCTTCAGCGCCAGCCGACCGGTTTCGTCGAAAATCAGCTGGGTGTTGTAAAGGCTGCCGTGGTCGCGTTCGTTGATGCCCAGCACCACCACCATGCTGTGGGTGCGGGCTTGGGCGGCGACCGCTTCGGTCATCGGGCCCGGCACCGTGGGGGCCAGTTCGTACAGTTTCAGGTGTTCCTTGCCGGATGCCACGGGCGGCAGCACGAAGGAGAAATAGGGGTAGTAGGGCACGAAGGTTTCCGGGAACACCACCAGCTGCGCGCCTTGCCTGGCCGCGTCGGCGATGGCCTGGCAGACCTTGGCGACGGTGCCGTCGGCCGAATCGAAGTCCGGCGCGATCTGAACCGCCGCCGCCCGGACGATGCGTTGGGTTGTCATGCTGAGCTCCAGTGGGGCCAGGATCGACAGCCGTTGGTGCAGCGATGTCGAACCGGCCTATCGGTTAAAAGGTCCGATCCCGCCGCTGGACTCTGGATTCCGGCACTCCTGGCGGGATGCTTCGCCCCTCGGGCGATGACACGCCAATGGGGTTGAATCAAGCTCCTCTCTCCGTGGAAGACGGGCTGGAGTGAAGGTTTAGTTGCCTTGAGTTCCGCGAAGGACTCATCGAAACGTCGTGCGCTTCAACCCTCACCCTGCCCGCTCCCAAAGGGAGAGGGTTCATTAATTCAACGACATTGGATTACAAGGTCCAGGTATCCAGGATGAAGGCGTTCTCGCGCCGGTGGATCAAGACCAGGTCCAGCACGTCCAGGGGGCTGATGGGGCGGATGCCGGGCAGCAGCGAGGGCTCGCCGTGGCCGTAGAGGGCCTGCAGGGCGAAACGGCAGGCGTAAACCTTGCCGCCTTCCTCGATGAAGCGGGCGATCTGGTTGGCGTAGTTTTGATGGCCGGCGAAGGCCTCGGCGCCGATGCGCGGGAAGCCGCGCTGCAGCCCCAGGGTCACGCCGGGGCCGTAGAGCAGAATGGAGGTTTCGAAGCCCTTGCGTTGGAGCCGGATGGCCTGGAGCAGATTCACCAGGCCGATGGAGCCTTCGAAGGCGACCGTATGAAATTTCACCAGGGCTTTTTCGCCCGGCTCGGCTTTCACATCCTCGAAAACCTTTTCTTCGTAATCGACAAAAAAATCGCCCTTCTGGTGGGCCGGTTGCTGAACTGCTGGCATGACTACCTCGCTGTCGGGAGAGACTAAACTTCACGCCGATCACCGGCGTGAATGTCGGTTGTCGTTGCGGATCTAGGATGCCGCTGGACTACGGTACTTTACTCTACGGACAACGCCTATTACGTTACAGATTCAGAAACCGGGATATTCGACAGATACAGATTTAGCCGATCGTGATCTGTTATGCCGAAAGGGTGGCGGAACTGTGATGGTGAAAGGACTCAAGAGGAGCAGGCGCGAGACTGCGCATGGGTGGCAGGTTTTCTGCCCGGCGAGATGAATAAGTGAAGCGTCAGGAAGGTCGACGGCCAACGCAGGGTTCCGGGAGAAAGGGCCGTTACCGCTGCGTGTGCCGGACTGGGTTTTTGTTAGTCAGAGGGAGCGCTTAGCCCAGGGTCTCCACCCGGATGCGCTTGACCGGTCCGTTGATGGTGGACAGCGCCTCGATGCGGGCGAGCGCCTCGTTCAACTCCTTCTCCTTGAGCTTGTGGGTCAGCAGGATGACCGGCAGATGGCTCTCGTCGGCGAGGGCTTCCTTCTGGATGATGGCTTCGATGCTGATGCGGTGGTCGGCCAGGATGCGGGTGACATCGGCCAGCACGCCGGGCTTGTCCTCGGCGGACAGCCGCAGGTAATAGGCGGTTTGCATCTCGCTGGCCGGCAGCACCGGGATGTCGGCGATGGAACCGGGCTGGAAGGCGAGGTGGGGCACCCGGTTGTCGGGGTCGGAGGTGAGCATGCGCACCACGTCCACCAGGTCGGCAACCACCGAGGAGCCGGTGGGGTCGGCGCCGGCGCCATAGAACAGGGTAGGGCCGACCGCGTCGCCCTTCACCAGCACCGCGTTCATGACGCCGTTGACGTTGGCGATCAGTCGCCGCTCCGGGATCAGGGTGGGATGGACCCGCAATTCCACGCCGGCCGGGGTGCGGCGGGCGATCCCCAGCAGCTTGATGCGGTAGCCCAGCGCCTGCGCGTAGGCCACGTCGAGCCGGGTGATGCCGCTGATGCCCTCGATATAGACCTTGTCGAACTGCAGCGGAATACCGAAGGCGATGGAGGCCAGGATGGTCAGCTTGTGGGCGGCGTCGATGCCTTCCACGTCGAAGGTGGGGTCGGCCTCGGCGTAGCCCAGTGCCTGGGCTTCCTGGAGCACGTCGGGGAAGTCCCGGCCCTTCTCCCACATCTCGGTGAGGATGTAGTTGCAGGTGCCGTTGATGATGCCGGCCACCCATTCGATGGTGTTGCCGGCCAGGCCTTCCCGCACCGCCTTGATGATGGGGATACCGCCCGCCACCGCCGCCTCGAACGCCACCATCAAGCCCTGGGCGCGGGCTTTGGCGAAGATCTCGTTGCCGTGCAGGGCGATCAGCGCCTTGTTGGCGGTGACCACGTGCTTGCCGTTGTCCAGCGCCTTCAGCACCAGGTCGCGGGCAATGCCGGTGCCGCCGATCAGCTCGGCGACGATCTCGATTTCGGGGTCGTTGACGATGCTGTAGGGGTCGTCGGTCAGCCCGATGCCGGTGGTGTCGCAGATGCGGGAGCGATTGAGGTCGCGGGCGAAGGCCCGCACCACCTGGATTTCGCGCCCGGCCCGGCGGGCGATCTCATCGGCATTGCGGCGCAGCACGTTGACCGTGCCGCCGCCCACCGTGCCCAGGCCCAGCACACCAATCTTCACGGGTTTCACAGCGGTTTCCTCTTCTCAGCGGCAGTCGGGGGAATCAGATGGATGCGTCGTGACGGAACATATGACGAATGCCCCGAATCGCCTGGCGACTGCGGTGCTCGTTTTCGATCAGGCTGAAGCGCACGTGGTCGTCGCCGAACTCGCCGAAGCCGATGCCCGGCGATACCGCCACCTTGGCGTCCAGCAGCAGCTTCTTGGAAAATTCCAGCGAACCCAGGTGCCGGTATTGTTCCGGAATCGGCGCCCACACGAACATGGTGCCCTTGGGTTTTTCCACCGCCCAGCCGGCTTCGTTGAGCCCTTTGCACAGCACGTCGCGGCGCTGGCGGTACATTTCACAGATTTCCGCCACGCAGTCCTGCGGGCCTTCCAGGGCGGTGATGGCGGCGACCTGGATGGGAGTGAAGGTGCCGTAATCCAGGTAGGACTTGATGCGCGACAACGCCGCCACCAGTTCCCGGTTGCCGCACATGAAACCAACCCGCCAGCCGGGCATGTTGTAGCTCTTGGACAGGGTGAAGAACTCTACGGCGATGTCGGTGGCGCCCGGCACCTGCAGGATGGAGGGCGCCTTGTAACCGTCGAACACCAGGTCGGCGTAAGCCAGGTCGTGCACCACCCAGATCTTGTACTCGCGGGCGATCTCCACCACCTTCTCGAAGAAGTCCAACTCCACGCACTGGGTGGTGGGATTGCCGGGGAAGTTGAGGATCAGCATCTTGGGCTTGGGCCAGGAGGTCTTCAGGGCCATTTCCAGCTCGCTGAAAAAGTCTCCGCCCGGCACCATGGGCACATGGCGCACGTCGGCGCCGGCCAGCACGCAGCCGTAAGGGTGGATGGGGTAGGCCGGGTTGGGCACCAGCACCGCATCACCGGGGCCCAGGGTGGCGAACATCAGATGGGCCAGGCCCTCCTTGGAGCCGATGGTGACGATGGCCTGGGAGTCCGGGTCCAGTTCCACGTCGTAGCGGGTCTGGTACCAGTGACAGATGGCCTTGCGCAGGCGGGGAATGCCGCGGGAAACCGAGTACCGGTGGGCCGTGTCTTTTTGCGCGACTTCCACCAGCTTGTCGACGATATGCTGGGGCGTGGGCTGGTCCGGGTTGCCCATGCCCAGGTCGATGATGTCGGCGCCGCGGGCGCGCTCCTGCGCCTTGAGGTCGTTGACGATGTTGAAGACATAAGGGGGCAGGCGTTTGATGCGTTGGAATTCTTCCATCCTGGGCTCTTGAGCGATTCGGAATTGGCGTTTGCGGGGGAGGGAAATCCGGCGGCGCACGGTCCCACGACCGGGCCGGCAACGGGCAAAAAAGGAAACAAATTACTGGGGTGCCGGGAAGCTGTCAATCCGGCTCTTGGCCGGTTTTTGCCTTGCTCCCGCGGTCCGCCCTCAGATCCCCAATTCCCGCCAGATCGCATCCACCTGGCTGCGCACCTCCGGGCTCATGGCGATGGGAGTTCCCCATTCGCGGGAGGTCTCGCCCGGCCACTTGTTGGTGGCGTCCAGCCCCATCTTGGAACCTAGCCCCGACACCGGCGAGGCGAAGTCCAGGTAGTCGATGGGGGTGTTGTCGATCAGCGTGACGTCGCGGGTCGGATCCATGCGGGTGGTGATGGCCCAGATCACATCGTTCCAGTCGCGCACGTTGACGTCGTCGTCGCACACGATGACGAACTTGGTGTACATGAACTGGCGCAGGAACGACCACACTCCGAACATCACCCGCTTGGCGTGGCCGGGATACTGCTTTTTCATGCTCACCACCGCCATCCGGTAGGAACAGCCCTCCGGCGGTAAATAGAAGTCGGTGATTTCGGGAAATTGCTTCTGCAGGATGGGCACGAATACCTCGTTGAGCGCCACCCCCAGGATGGCCGGTTCGTCCGGCGGCCGGCCGGTGTAGGTGCTGTGGTAGATGGGATTCTCCCTTTGGGTGATGCACTCGATGGTGAACACCGGGAATTCCTCCACCTCGTTGTAATAGCCGGTGTGGTCGCCGAAGGGGCCTTCCGGCGCGGTCTCGCCCGGATAGATGAAACCTTCCAGCACGATCTCGGCGCTGGCCGGCACCTGCAGGTCGCTTAAGCGGGCCTTCACCACCTCGGTCTTGGAGCCGCGCAAGAGGCCAGCGAAGCCGTATTCCGACAGGGTGTCGGGCACCGGGGTGACCGCGCCCAGGATGGTGGCGGGATCGGCGCCCAACGCCACGGCAACGGGAAAAGGCTTGCCGGGATGGGCCTGCTGCCAGTCGCGAAAGTCCAGCGCCCCGCCCCGATGGGCCAGCCAGCGCATGATGACCTTGTTCTTGCCGATGACTTGCTGGCGGTAGATGCCCAGGTTTTGCCGTTCCTTGTGAGGACCGCGGGTGATCACCAGCGCCCAGGTGATGAGCGGGCCGGCATCGCCGGGCCAGCAGGTCTGGATGGGATAGCGACCCAGGTCCACGTCGTCCTTCAGGAACAGCACCTCCTGACAGGGGGCCGACTTCAGTTCCTTGGGCGCCATGTGCAGCACCTGCTTGAACACCGGCAGCTTGTCGAAGGCGTCCTTCATGCCCTTGGGCGGATCGGGCTCTTTCAGGAAAGCCAGCAACTTGCCCACCTCCCGCAGCGCCTCCACCGATTCTTCGCCCATCCCCAGCGCCACCCGTCGCGGCGTCCCGAACAGATTGCCCAGCAGCGGCACGTCGTAACCCTTGGGATTCTGGAACAGCAGGGCAGGGCCTTGCTGCTTCAAGGTGCGGTCACAGATTTCGGTGATCTCCAGCTTGGGATCGGCCGGGTAGGTTATGCGCTTCAGTTCGCCCTTGGATTCCAGTTGGGAGATGAAGTCGCGGAGGTCGCGGTATTTCATGGCGGATATTTAAATTCGATTAACGTAGATGGGTAGAGCGAAGCGAAACCCGCCTGTGGCGGGTAGACGAAGTCAAATCCATCAATGAACCGTGAGCGATGCGCTTCACTCCGTTCAGCACATCCTATGCG
>VEPB01000259.1 GCA_012026715.1 Methylococcaceae bacterium
CCCCAGTAACCCTTGGCATCCGGAAACAGCATAAATTATCGGAACGCTACTGATGCCAACAGCAGTTGGCGAACCATTCGAAACCGCCCGCCGACCAAATCCGGACAAGAAACCGAACTTCGGCGCGGTTCATCAGCACGGCGCCGACGGCCATACCAGAGCCTTGCCGAGTTGCCGGCTAGTTTCAGTTGCGGTCTTTCGACAAATACCGTTGCCCAGCCTTCAATCGATGATAAAGCCACGCCAACCATGTGCTGACAAGCGCTAGGAAGCCCTTCAGCAGCCCCACCAATTCACTGATGACCTTGTCGAGGGGGCGGCCCTTGAGTTTCCGATTGTAATACCCGTAGGCCGCAGGCGCGCCAAAGATCCCGGCGACGAAGCCGAGGATCAGTGAGCCAGAGAAGAACCCTACGGTTCCGCTTGGGCTGACGCCATCCCCTGGAGATACTGCTGGAGTGGCGGACGCTGTTGTCGTGGTAGCGGCTCCACTCAGATCCGTCGATGACGGTTGAGTCGGGCCATAATTGTCGAAGATCGCTGGGTCGGTCACCCCAGGGATACTGGGAAAAGTGCCGCTCCCTTGACCGACGATCAACTGGCCCTTCATCCCCTTTTCCATGTGTTGGGCAATATCGCAATGCACCAGATAGGTCTTATCCTCGGAAGGCAAAATCAGCGTCCCGGCCACCCGGGCTGGCCCGGTCACCTCCAGATGGAACATGCCCTTGTCGTACATGAACTTGGGCAGGCCGTGCATCATCCACTGGTGACGGATGGGATCTTCATTGATGAAGTTCACGGTCAACCGCGTGCAAGGCTTAACTCGCCATTCGTGCTTGTCAAAGCCAAACATGGTTCCCGGGAACTGCTTGGAATACTTCCGCCCGGCATGCACCGTGATTTGCACATCCTCGGAAACCCGGTCACAACCCGCCGGTAGCTTGTCCTTGTTTTGCCCCATCACCATGCCACCTTCCATATCCATCAGGTGTCCATCGCCATGATCCATCATCTGATTATGTTCGATGATCTGCGGTTCCTCCGCACCGGTTACAGTCCCCGTCCACAGAAATAAACTAAGTATTAAACCGATCGTCGTTTTCATACTGCGCCCCATTAATTCCCTTGCTGCCGATTAATGAAGCGCCCAAGCTGCGCTTGCAGAAACGCCCGATTCATGAATGCCGCATAGGCGAGTACGCCCAACAAAAGCCCAATGAGCATGTTTTGAATACCGGCACCGGCATTGGCATTCGATGCGGAACCAGAGCTAGCGCCGCCGCTGGCCGCTGGGGTGGAAACCACCGATGGAGCGGCGCCCAAACCCGAACCGGCCGGGGCTCCGAGGCTACCCCAATCGTCTGCCCAGTTCTGCCATATCGGAACCTTACGCTGCCAGAACTTTTTCGAGAAGTATGCGCTTAAATCCATGCCATGGGTCTTTGGGGTTCCCTTGTCATCCAGGTAGTCCTTGTAAGCGACCAGGCTGATGCTGCCGCCCTCGCCTGCTCCGTCGGTGGTGAAAGCCCGCTCCGTATGGTCGTGGAACATCCACAATCCCGAACCAAAGCTATGCAGGCCGTCGTCCGTGGTATTCAGTTCCAAATCCAAGCGCTGCGCCGGGGCCAGGGAATAAACGTCGCGGGTCACCCGCGACGCGACCGGATGTTCCACGCCGTCGTAATGGGTCTCCGTGGCCTTGTGGCCGTGGATGTGCAAGGCCATGGGGTCGGTATGTCCGTTGAGTATCCGCAGTTTGACCTTTTCATTCGGTTGGACAACCACTAGAGATTCCCGCAGGGTATACGGGAAAGCTCGTCCGTTCAGGACGAAATAATCATCCGTCGCCTCGGTGATATCGTATTCCTGATTCATGGCCCGGGCGATCAAACGGGGATCGTTGGCAGCTTGGGGCATCTTGTGCAATTCCTTGTCGATAGACTGGAAGTGCAGATCGTACTCTCGGGCGAACCGCTCCTTCACGGCGACCGACGGATGCCGCACTTGACCGGCACCGACGTTGAAGGTCTGTACCCAGTTATTCGGCCGGTTTTCCTCGACCACGAAGATTCCGGCTAGTCCCATGGGAATGTGGGTATGGGGCTGGACATGGCAATGGTAATACATGGTGCCAGCCTGGCGAGGCTTGATTACATAAGTCTTGCTTTGCCCGGGCATGATATCCATCTGACTGGTTTGCCCTACGCCGTCATTGCCCTCGCCGCTGTGGTCCATGTAGGGATGGTCGACACCGTGGAGATGAATGGAATGCGGAAAATAGTGGGTATTTTCGACCACCAGCCAGACCACATCTCCCTGCTCCACCCGAATCACCGGCGCCGGCAGCCGCAGCATGGGGTTGGCCTCGGCACTGGCGAAACTCTTGGTGGACATGTCGCGGGTCTTGGGCGTGAACACCCAGAATGCCGGCTGGATCCCGGGAGCGATATCGAAAGTCGGGACCACACCCGGAAAATCCGGAGAGTGGCCGTTCAATTCCATGATTTCCAACTTGATGATGATGTGATCAGGATCGCCGTCGCCATCCATATCGTTGGTCAGCGTCAGCGCATCGGCAGCCAGGTTGGTGTCCATCAACGTCTGCATGGAGATGTTGTTGGTTCCTTTGACGAAGGCCGCGATATCCGCCGGATTGTCCGGATTGCAAACCCGCGATTCCTCGATGGCGACGCCTTCGACCACCTGGGCATCCCGCCATTCCGGAGGTACGCCGCTGTTGCAAAAAGGTTCGGCGTCGTCGACGGCGACCTTTTCCGTAGACGGATTGGTAACTACTGCGGAAGCAGACTGTGCGAATCCGAAAACCGCACAAGTCAAAACCAGTGCAAGCAACTTACTATGCATTTGATGGTACCGTGAAACCACGTCGTACGATATAAGAAGGCGGCCTAAGCGTGAGCCTAGGCCGCCTTCCCGAAAACTACAGTTACTCCGAAGCGGACTTTTTGGCGAACAACCGGTCAACCAGCGCCTTGAACTGCGCGTTGGACAGATAAAAGATGTAGAGGGCTGTGACCAGCAATACGACGACGACGATAATGGTGTTAGTGGAAATGGCACCCTTAGCCGCTCCAACCTTGAAGGCAACGTGAGCATCCACCCGCTCACCTTCGTTCAACAAGGTGACATGAGCCAGGTACTTGCTGGGTTCCGTGAAATTGATCGAGGTATTGAAAGTGCCGGTGGGGTGTACCGCGGGAGGCATATAGAATACCCGGCTGCCCTCCGGTTCCTTGGTGATTTCCAGTTCCACCGTCATATTGCGCAATGCCTTGCCTTCATAGTCAAAAACCAGAATGGTTGGCCCCAGATCCGGAACGTCGTTACAGTACTCTGTGGTACCAGTCAATTGGGGCTGATAGGCAGTGAAATGCACCAAGTGGGGCCCCACAAAGATGCGGCACTGATCGGTATCGACGCTGGCGCCGCCATGGCCCCATGCAACCGATGCAGGAACCAAGGCAGACAACAGGAGCGCTAAGCTGAAGAACAAACTGTTGGCGGAGAAAATTCTGTGCATATCTCTTCCCTCGTAGTTTATCGTTGTATTGAGTTATAAGTGTGGCCTGTGCCGCTCTCCGTCCGGCTTCACGACACTCCCGGAATTGCCGCCGGGCCTGATCGCTGGCGCGAGCCTACCATAAGCGAACCACCAGGAAAAGGCGCCCGTCCCGCCGGCCCGAACCACCTGCGGCAACCGACGAAATCCACACTCGGCCGAACGGTTCTGCGGTCGTATGACCCCGATGACCGCAGCAAGTTCGCGGGCCACCCCGCATTGATTTGCGACCGCTCCCGGACAATCCCTCAACGTCTCTGAGCGAGGTGCAGACAGGCAGCCCATCAGCGAATACCGATACGACCAACCACGATCCATGGGGCAAGCGAGACTAACGCCGCCATCCGTTCGCCCCTGCGCTTGCACCCGGAACGAGGATAAAATGCTCTGCAGCGACCGTTTCCGGCCTCTCTCAGGTCATCAGATGACAGGAACTTAAGAACGTGGCGAAGGTGATCATGTACGCAACGGCGATCTGCCCTTACTGCATCATGGCGGAACGCTTGCTGCGCGCCAAAGGCGTGACCGAAATTGAAAAAATCAGGGTGGACCTGGATCCGCAACAGCGCCTTGCAATGATGGAACTGACCCGGCGCCGAACGGTACCCCAGATCTTCATAGGTGACGTTCATGTCGGCGGCTTCGACGATCTCGCAGCGCTCGATCACGCGGGCCGACTCGAAGGCCTGTTGGCAGATTCCTCATCCTGAGGGGCAAACGACTCCCGCTCCACTAAGCCGGCAAAACCTTGCGACGCCGGTCCAGACGATTGATACGCCTCTCCGCAGTCTCGATATCCTTCGACCGAGGATAGACGTCGCGCCGATCATGGTGGCGTCGATCGGGAAAATGCCGGTAACGGCAGGTGCAAACCACGCAGTCACAATCATCCAAAGGCAACAGCGGCGCCCGGTTACGGAGAAATCTGACCCCGGCCACTGCCCTTACCCCAGCGCAAGCCGTGTCTTCGAAGAGGATCGAGACACAGGCATAAGGTTCGTTTTGATTTTTCTGGGAAAGCCAGTTGCGCCGGCCTCCGCGCCGCTGTTGATCACGTCGCAGGTACCAGCCCAGCGCGACGGCGGAACACAGAACAACGATCAACAACCCCATGCTTTCCTCACGTTAATGCTGGCCATTCCCAAGGGCCAAAGATTATCCTCTTTCGGGTCCGCATCCAAGCCCCAACCGCAACCCATTCTCATCAAAGCCCGCGCCCCGAACGGGTTGACGTCCGGGGCAATCCTTGAACTCAGCGGGTGGCTCAGTAGCGATAGGCCGATTCGCCATGGGAGGTGATATCCAGCCCTTCCCGCTCCTCTTCTTCGCTGACTCTAAGGCCAACCAACAGATCGGCGATCTTGAAGGCGATCAGCGCGGACACCGTCGTCCACACCACCGAGACCCCAACGGCCTTGGCTTGCACCAGAAATTGCGCACCGATGCTGGTAAATCCGGTTTGCGCCGTAACCCAATCGGTTACAAAGCCCGGGCCACCCAAGTCGGGTGAATTGAACACGCCGGTCAACAGGGCTCCGAGGATACCTCCAACCGCATGGACACCGAACACGTCGAGCGCATCATCGACAGCCAGCAGCCTTTTCAGACCGGTGACGCCCCACAGGCACACCAGACCCGCCGCAAACCCGATAACGAAAGCACCGGGTATGCCCACATTACCCGCGGCCGGAGTAATCGCCACCAGGCCGGCGACGGCTCCCGACGCGGCACCGAGCATCGAGGGCTTGCCCTTCAGCAGCCATTCGCCGAAGGTCCAGGAAAGCACCGCGCAAGCCGTGGCCAGGAATGTATTGATGAATGCCAGCGCCGCGGCACCATTGGCCTCGAGCGCAGAACCGGCGTTAAAGCCGAACCAGCCGAACCAAAGCAGGGAGGCGCCCACCATGGTCAAGGTGAGGCTGTGCGGGGTGAAGGCTTCACGCCCGTAGCCAACCCGCTTGCCCAGCAAATAGGCGCCGACCAGGCCGGCCACCCCGGCATTGATGTGAACCACGGTGCCACCGGCGAAATCCAGGGCGCCCCACTGCCAGATCAATCCCGCCTTGGCATTCATGGCATCGACCGCTTCAGGAGCCGTGTAAGCGTCGGGGCCCATCCAGAACCACACCATATGCGCGATGGGCGCATAGCTGATGGTGAACCAGATCACCGAGAATATCAGGATCGCCGAGAACTTGATGCGTTCGACGATGGCCCCCAGGATCAAGCAAACGGTGATAGCGGCGAAGGTTGCCTGGAAGGCCACGAAGACCAGTTCCGGAATTACCACGCCCTTGCTGAACGTAGCCGCCATGGCAAAACTGCCGTCGGTGTTGACCGTGCCTTTCAGGAACAGGCGGTCAAGCCCGCCGATAAACGCATTCCCCTCGGTAAACGCCAGGCTGTATCCATAAATGCACCACAAAACGGTGATCAGGGAAAACACCACGAACACCTGCATGAGCACCGACAACATATTCTTGGCGCGCACCAATCCGCCATAAAACAGAGCAAGTGCAGGAACCGACATCAGCAGAACCAATGCGGTCGACGTCAACATCCAGGCCACGTCGCCTTTATTGGGAGTCGGCGCGGCGTCGGCGCCAAAGGCTGTTCCGGTGGCAACGAGCAAGACAAGAGCGGAAAAGGTTGTTAATGCTTTAATCATGATGGGCTCCTAGAGGGCTTCAGCGCCGGTTTCGCCGGTACGGATACGAATGACCTGCTCCAGGTCGTAGACGAAGATCTTGCCATCCCCGATCTTGCCGGTATTGGCCGTCTTGGTGATGGCGTCGATTACCGCGTCCAGTTGCTCGTCCGTGACCGCCACCTCCAATTTGACCTTGGGCAGGAAATCCACCACATACTCCGCCCCCCGGTAGAGTTCCGTGTGCCCCTTCTGCCTGCCGAAACCCTTGACCTCGGTGACGGTAATACCGCTGACCCCGACCTCCGAGAGAGCCTCCCGGACGTCGTCGAGCTTGAAGGGTTTGAGAATTGCCGCAACAAATTTCATGTTAGGTCCTCGCTTAAGTTAGTAGTGCGACCGGGACGCGGACGATCTCCTTCGTCCTTGCCACGCCGAGAGCCGGCCTGTTCTGCGTACTCGATTCACTGAGCCTTTAGCACCAACCATGCCATCCAGTGATTTCGCGTAAAACAGGGCAAAAATCCACACCCTGCGTCGCCAATAAGCACCGATTCAGAGCGCGTCAGCGTCACGGCACAAATCTGGTGCAGACCCCGGTTATGGACGCTCCGGTGATCGCTCGGCTATCCTAATGCCATGTTACCCCCCACCTCCCTCGACCGACTCGCCCGCCGCCTCGCGCGAGCGCTGCCCGATCAACCAGGCTCCTTCCGGGCTGAGCTGGAGCAGACCGTTCACGGTCTGTTGCAAGCCGGCATTGAAAAAATGCAACTGGTCAGCCGTGAAGAATTTGAAGTCCAGCGTCTGGTTCTTGCCCGCACCCGGGAGAAACTGGAACACCTTGAAGCCAAGGTTGCCGAACTGGAACATCTGCTTACCCAATCCGGAACCCGATGAAAGTGCCCGCCACCTCGTCGCCGTTGCCGGTGATGCGGACGATGTCGGCTCCATTCAGATCCTCCCGGGATCGCTGATATTCGCGCAGGGATGCGGAATGGCGCTGGCCATCGTGTATACCCGGGGCCGGCAGGGCATCGAGGCACCGTTGGTCACCGTCGAGGTCCACATCTCCAATGGGCTCCCCAGCCTGGCGATCGTTGGCCTACCCGAAACGGCCGTGAAGGAGAGCAAGGACCGGGTTCGCGGTGCGCTGCTCAATTGCCGCTTCGAATTTCCCGCCCAACGCATTACCGTAAACATGGCGCCCGCCGACATTCCCAAGGAGGGCGGCCGCTTCGATTTGGCCATTGCCTTGGGTATCCTGGCCGCCTCCGGCCAGATCAAGAGCGAGCCCCTGGGCCGCACCGAATGCGTCGGCGAACTTTCCCTGGGCGGCGAACTGCGCCCCATCAGCGGCGCCCTGCCGGTTGCCGTCGAAACCCGCACCGCCGGGCGCCAACTGATCCTGCCCCGCGCCAACGCCGCCGAAGCGGCCTTGGTCGGCGACGCCGAGATTCTGCCGGCCGGCCATCTGCTGGAAGTCTGCGCCCACCTCAACGGCCAAGCTTTGTTGGATCCAGCAGCCATCAACACCGCTGATTCTGACCGCGACGATTCGCCGGATCTGGCCGATGTCCATGGCCACTACCATGCAAAACGCGCCCTGGAAATCGCCGCAGCGGGACGCCACAACCTGCTGATGGTCGGCCCCCCCGGCACTGGCAAGTCCATGCTGGCCGCCCGCGTGCCCGGCATCCTGCCGCCGCTGCGGGAACAGGAGGCACTGGAGACGGCCGCTATCGCATCCGTCAGCGATCTGCCGTTCGATCCCGCCGGCTGGACCCGTCCGCCGTTCCGCGCGCCTCACCACACCGCCTCGGCGGCGGCCCTGGTGGGTGGCGGGAGCAATCCGCGTCCCGGCGAGATTTCCCTGGCCCACAATGGCGTGCTGTTTCTCGACGAGTTGCCGGAATTCGACCGCAAGGTCCTGGAAGTCCTGCGGGAGCCCTTGGAGACCGGCATGATCACCATCTCCCGCGCCGCCCGCCAGGCGGATTTTCCGGCTCGGGTGCAACTGATCGCCGCCATGAATCCCTGCCCCTGCGGCTACCTGGGAGACGCTTCCGGGCGCTGCCGATGCACCCCGGATCAGGTCCAGCGCTACCGAGCGCGCATTTCCGGTCCCCTGCTCGACCGGATCGACATGCACATCGAAGTGCCCCGGATCTCTCACCAATTGCTCCGCGACGGCCGCCCCGAAGGCGAGGAAAGCAGCGCCACCGTGCGGAGCCGGGTGGTGGCCGCGCGCCGGCGCGCCACCGAGCGGGGCCACGGCACCAACGCCACCCTGACGGCACAGCAGGTAAAGCGCCACTGCCGACTCGATGACGCCGCTCAGCAGTTGCTGGAACAGGCACTCGATCGCCTGGGGCTGTCACACCGGGCCTATCACCGCATCCTCAAGATTGCCCGCACCATCGCCGATTTGGCAGACAGTCCCGACATCCAGCTTCCGCATCTGACCGAAGCCATTTCCTACCGCCGTCTCGACCGAGCCGCGCCACAGGGCCAAACCTGATCCAGCCACCATGAGTGCCCGCTCTACCCCCAATCCGCAACAACTCGAGGCCATCCGCGAAGTCGACCGGCCCTTGCTGGTGCTGGCCGGCGCCGGCAGCGGCAAGACCCGGGTCATCACCGAAAAGATCGCGCACCTGATCAAGCAGGGCATTCCCGCCCGCAACATCGCCGCGGTCACTTTCACCAACAAGGCAGCCCGGGAAATGCGCAGCCGCATCGGCCAGATCATGCCGGATCGCGAACTCCGGGGATTACGGCTGTCGACCTTCCATGCGCTGGGATTGGACATGGTTCGGCGCGAGCACAAGGCGCTGGGTTACAAGCCGGCGATTTCGATCTTCGACGAGCACGACCGGGAGCTGCTGCTCAAGGAGCTGATCAAGCATGGCCGCAAGGAATACGACATCGAGAAGATCGACCATTACGCCCGAGCCATCGGCAACTGGAAAAACCTGTTCGTCTTGCCCGAGCAAGCCGAACAGACCTCCGCCACCCACGACGATCGCATCGCCGCCGAGCTTTACGCCGCTTACGGCAAGCAACTCAAAGCTTATAACGCGGTGGATTTCGACGATCTCATCCTGCAGCCGGTACTGCTGTTACAACATCACGGCGAAGTTGCCGACAAATGGCAGAACGCCATCCGCTACCTGCTGGTGGACGAATATCAGGATACCAACCTGACCCAATACCGGCTCTTGAAGCTGCTGACCGGGAACCTGGGACGCTTCACCGTGGTGGGCGACGACGACCAGTCCATTTATGCTTGGCGCGGCGCCCAGCCGGAGAACCTAGTGCAATTGCAGAAGGATTTCCCAAGGCTGCGGGTTGTCAAGCTGGAACAGAACTACCGTTCCACCGGCCGCATCCTCAAGATCGCCAACCGGCTCATCGCCAACAATCCGCACATCTTCGAAAAACAGCTGTGGAGCGCCCTGGGGCCGGGCGAAAAGCCGCGCGTGCTCAAGGCCAAAGATGACGTCGGCGAGGCGCGCCAGGTGGCGTCAGACATCATCCACCACAAGTTTCGGCGTGCCGCCAGCTATGCCGACTACGCCATCCTCTACCGCGGCAATCATCAGTCGCGCCTGTTCGAGCGAACCCTGCGGGAGCACGGCATCCCTTACTTCATCAGCGGCGGTACGTCGTTTTTCAGCTACGCGGAAGTCAAGGACGTCATGGCCTATCTGCGGCTGCTGGTGAATCCCGACGACGATGCCGCCTACCTGCGGATCGTCAATGTGCCGCGCCGCGAAATCGGCCCCAGCACCCTGGAAAAGCTCGGCCAATACGCCCAGGAACGCCAGGTCAGCCTATTCAACGCCAGCTTCGAACTGGGTCTGCAGCAGCAACTGTCGGAACAGGCGGTGCAACGGCTGCAGCAGTTCGCCCGCATGATCGCCGAAGCGTCAAAACGAACCCAAGGCCCGGATGGCTTTGATACCTTAGATGCGTTCGTCGAACGCCTCGGTTACGAACTGTGGATCCGAGATCACAGTACCAGCGAGCAACAGGCGGAACGCCGCATGGGGAACGTGCGGGAGCTGTTGGACTGGCTACGCCGCCTGGCCGGCGAGGACCACGGCAGAAGCCTTGCGGAGGTGGTCAGCAAGATCATGCTGTTGGACATCCTCGACCGCCAGGAGGAGGAAAACAGCGGCGACCGGGTCAACCTGATGACGCTGCATTCGGCCAAGGGCCTGGAATTCCCCTACGTCTATCTGGTGGGGATGGAAGAAAACCTGCTGCCCCACCAGGCCAGCATCGAACAAAACACCATCGAGGAGGAACGGCGGCTGGCCTATGTGGGCATCACCCGAGCCCGCCAAGAACTGACCCTCTCCTACTGCAGCCATCGCAAACGGTACGGGGAACTGGTCCGCTGCCAGCCCAGCCGGTTTCTCCAAGAGCTCCCCGAGGAAGAATTGGAATGGGCCGACAAAAATCCCCTCCCCCCGGAAATCAAGAAAGAACGGGGACTTGCGTCACTAGACCAGATACGCAGTTTGTTACGCGGCTAGAGAATCGCTACAATACCGGCATTGCGTCCGTAGCTCAGTTGGATAGAGTAGCGGCTTCCGAAGCCGTTGGTCGCAGGTTCGAATCCTGCCGGGCGCGCCATCCCTCCCGCAAGCTTTTCGCCATTCCGTCGAGCATGCGTCATGCAGCAA
>VEPB01000251.1 GCA_012026715.1 Methylococcaceae bacterium
CTGATGTCGGCATTGGAATAGACATTCTGGACGTCGTCCAGATCTTCCAGCCGTTCCAGCAGGCGGATCATTTTCTCGGCGTCGTCGGCGCCCAGGGAGGTGCTGGTGCTGGCGCGCATGGTGATTTCGGCGGATTCGGGTTTGAGTCCGGCGGCCACCAAGGCCTCGCGCACGGTTTCGAAGTTTTCGGGGGCGACCAGCACTTCGGCGGAGCCGTCGTCGTTGCCGATCACGTCGTCGGCTCCAGCCTCCAGCGCCGCTTCCATCAGCCGGTCTTCGTCGACCCCGGCCGGGTAGCCGAGGATGCCGGTCTTGCTGAACAGGTAGGCCACCGAACCGTCGGTGCCCAGGTTGCCGCCGGCCTTGGAGAAGGCGTGGCGCACTTCCGAGACAGTGCGGTTGCGGTTGTCGGTGAGGCAATCCACCATCACCGCGATACCGCCGGGACCGTAGCCCTCGTAGCGGACTTCCTCATAATTGTCGGAATCGCCCGCGCCGGTGCCCTTCTTGATGGCGCGCTCGACGGTGTCCTTGGACATGTTGGAGGTGAAAGCCTTGTCCAGCACCGCCCGCAGCCGCGGGTTATTGGCCGCATCGCCGCCGCCGGCGCGGGCGGCCACGGTGATTTCCCGAATCAGCTTGGTGAACAGCTTGCCGCGCTTTGCATCCTGGGCGCCCTTGCGGTGCTGAATGTTCGCCCACTTACTATGTCCTGCCATGTGCTTCTCGAAAGACCTCTTGCGACGTCCGATGGGACTGAAATCCTGGCAGTCTATCACCGATCAGCGGGAGGATCGCCGCCGCTTCAGGCCGTGGCGGCGGAACCCTCGGCCCGGCACAGGGGATGCAGCAACAGGCTATCGCGCAGCGGATCGGTTTCGTCCAGGCTGTGGGCGAGGCTCCGCAGGATGGCCCCGGACTGGCGCTCGTGGATTTCCGCCTGGTCCGGACGGTTCTGCTGCCGCAACGAGGCCGCAATGACGGTGTGAACCCGCCAGGCAGCCAATGGCACCTCACCGTCTTGAATCAGCGCGAGCGCCGTGTGCAACTGAGCTTCGGCCGCTTCCGCGCCGCCGGTGGCCAAGGCGATGCGCGCCAGGACGCAGCAACCCAGGGCGTGATAGGTTCGTTCGCCGGACTGCCCGGCAAGTCCGCACAGAATTCCGGCTTCGGCGGCAGCCCGCCCGTAGTCTTCCAGCGCCAGCCAGTAACTGGCCAGGCCGAGATGGAACATCAGCCGCATGTTCCAGTACATCAAGCCTCCGCCGCCGGCCAACTCGCGCTCGATCTGGCTGAAGCAGGAATAGGCGCCGCCGTGATCGCCCATCTCGAGCCGGGCCGTGCCCATCCGGATCAACCCGAGAAAGGAGGTGTAGGGGCTGCGGGGATGGGGCAAAAGCCTGACCGCCCGGTCGCTGAGGGCGCTGGCCGCGTTGAAGTCCTGGGCCAATTCGTACAGCCAGGCCAGTTCCAGGGAAAACACCGCCTTGCCCAGATCGTTGTCGTTGTGCTCGGCCATCGTCAGGGCGGCGTCGATCTGGCGCCGGGCCTCACCCCATTCGCCCAGGTGCAGCAAGGCGATGATGGAAAGCGACTGGCACACCATGTATTGCTGGGCATCGCCCACCCGCTGGGCAACGGCGCAGCCCTCAGCCGCCGCGGCGATGGCGGCGCGGTAGCGGGATCGGTAGAGTTCCACGCTGGCGTGCAACGCCAGGCGCAGATTGAGCTGTTCCGGCGAAGCGGTGACCCGCACTTTTTCCATGGCCAGTTCGCAGTCGCGCAGCGCCTGTTCATTCCAGCCCTCCAGGTTGAGTTTCCAGCCGGCACAGGAGCCCAGCACCTGGAACCGGGCCATTTCGTCCGGCAGGGCGGCGCTTCGTGCCAATGCCTCCTGGGCCATGGTCAGGCAGCGCGGACGATCGATCCAGAACATCACCCGCGCCTGTTCCAGCAGGGCCTTGATCTCCCAGGAACGCTGGTCTTCGGCGGCGGCGATGCGGCCCACGGCGGCGAAGTCCTCCAGGGCGCCGCGCATGTCGTCCATGGCCCGCCGCACCGTGCCGCGCTGGTGGTATAACTCCAGGGTGCGGTTGAGGCGTTTGTTGCGCGGCAGTTTGCCCAGGACCGCCAGCGCCCGGTCGAGGTATTGCTTGGCCTCGCGGTTGGCGTAATGGCGGGACGCGTTGGCGGCAGCCATGGCGAGATATTTCACGGCTTCGGCATCGTCGCGACCGAATTCGAAGTGCCTGGCCAGCTCAGCCGCCACCGGTCCCAGCCGGCCGCGATTGCGGCTTTCCAGTTCCCGGCCGATGCGCCGATGGAGTTCCATGCGCTGGGCCGGCCCCAAGTGCTCGTAAAGCACATCGCCGTAGAGGCTGTGACGGAAGCTGTAGAACCCTTCCAGCTGACCGTCCGGTGCTTCCGCGGTGCCTCCGGCGGCCAGGACATGGGAGCGCCGCACCAGGTTCTGGCAGGCCGCTTCCAGTTCCGGCAGAGCCTGGCCTAGCAGAGCCGCCACCAACTCCGCCGACCATTCGGCGCCGACCGCGCTGGCGGCTTCCAGGATGCGGCGGTCCCCCGGCGCCAGCCGATCCAGCTGAGTTTCGATCATGGACTTGAGATTGTCGGGAACGCCGCTGATGGCGGTACCATCCTCGTCCGCCGGCAGCCAGCGGTCCTGTTCCTGGCGGATCAGGCGCTGCCGGATCAGGTGATCCACCACGTTGACCATGAACAGCGGGTGGCCCTCGGTCCTGTGGTAGACGAAATCCACCAGTTCCGGGTCGGGCTGCCCACCCGTCAGCAGCGAAGCCAGATATTCCTCCACCTGCTTGCGGCTCAGCCAGGGCAGCGGCAGGTCCAGGGCCAGCCGGTGGATCAGCAGCTCCTGGTACACCTGAGGGAAGGGGTGGTCCGCCTGCGGCATGCCGCCGGGACGGAAGCTCACCAGGGTCATCAGCCGGGCCGGGCCGTCGCGGCGCCCCAGCAGCGCGAGCAGGTCCACCGTCGCCAGATCGCTCCAGTGGGCGTCCTCGACCACCAGCACCAGCGGCAGATCAACGCTCAGGCTCTCCAGCAAATCCACCGCCTCCCGCAAGGTCCGCTGGGAACTGGCGCCCAGCGCGCGCGCCTTCAGTTGCTCCTGCTCTTCGTCCGATACCAGTCTGGGCATCTGCATCAGGCACGTCGGCGCATGGCGCCGCAAGCGGGCCAGCAGAGCGGCGCTGGCGGCGGCACGGCAGCGCTGTTCCAGCGCCTCCAGCAGCGGCATTAGGGCTTCGCCCTGGCCGTAGTGCTCGATGCATTGGGTGATGAGCACGCCCACCGGGTGGCCGGAGAACCGTTCCAGGAACATGTCGATCAGGGTGGACTTGCCAATGCCCGCTTCGCCGCCGATGAAGACCAACTGGCGCCGCCCGTCCAGCGCGTCGAGCCAGTGCTGCTCCAGGAAACGCAGTTCGCGGTAGCGCCCCACCCGATGGACCGGGAAGGCGCGCTTCCGGGGCTGGAATGCCAGGGCCTGGATCAGCTCCGGGTCTGACTCCGCCTGCATGGGCGCGGCCTGCCGCACTTCGGCGATGAAGCGGTAGCCGCTCTTGGTGACGGTCTCGATGTAGCTCGGCTGCCGGGGATCGTCACCCAGCGCCTTGCGCAGGGTGTTGACACAGCCTTTCAGCACCGATTCGCTGAGATAGCGCCGGTGCCAGACCGAATCCATCAGGGTTTCCTTGGACAGCAATCGGCCCGGTTGGCTCGCCAGGCAGTAAAGCAGATCCAGCGCCTTGGGGGGCAGATCGACCGGCTGGTTGCGGTCGAACAGCCGCGCATCGTCCATGTCGAGGCGGAAGCGTCCGAAAAGAAATTGCTGCCGTCTGCCCATAAACCGTTCCGTGCCTGCCGCCTCGCGGCAATTGAAAGCCATTCAAACCGGGGCCGATCCCACCCGACCCGCCATGTCGGGGCAACTAGACCGCAATTCGAGGGGAACCGTCAAGCGCCCCACCGAGGCCCATGCGACGGCCTCCACAACCGCCCCGGCGTTCCGTCATGGCCAAGCCCTGTAGTACGATGGCAGAGATCGTTCGCGCCTATTCTTGATGCACGCCACATCGAACTTGGGAAACCGCCCCATGCCCGCACACATCAGCACTCCCGCCTGGCAAGCTCTGCTCAGGCATTACGACGAAGTCCGTTCGCTCCATATGCGCCAGCTGTTCGAGCAGGATCCGGAGCGGTTTTCCCGCTTTTCCCTGCGGCTGGACGATATCGTGTTTGACTTTTCCAAGAACCGCATCACCCGGGAAACCCTGGACCTGCTGATGGACCTGGCGCGCCAGTCCGGACTGGCCGACAAGATCGGCGCCATGTTCCGGGGCGACAAGCTCAACACCTCGGAGCGCCGCGCGGTTCTGCACGTGGCCCTGCGCAATC
>VEPB01000124.1 GCA_012026715.1 Methylococcaceae bacterium
GGCCGGCTACCCCGCGGGTTTGGTTCGGCGTAGGTTGGGTTAGCGCAGCGTAACCCAACTATCCGCAGTTGACGTTGCCGGGCGACGTCGAGGCCGATATGGGCGGCCGCAATGGATCGGTTCATGGCGAAGGTTCCTTGGTCGATGGGTGGTCCGTGTTGTCCGGCCGGTTCCACCATCCGCCACCGAGTGCCTGGAACAGGGTAGCCGTATCGGTCTGGCGGTTGGCCTCGATTTGTGCCAGCGCCAGCCGGCTTTGGGCATCGACCCGGCGAGCGTCGAGCAGTGCCAGAAAGCTGGTGGCGCCGGCATCGTACTGGGTTTGAACCAGCTTCAGGCTGGCGCCGGCGGCATCGGCTGCGTTGCGGCGTGCCGCCAGTTCGGTGCCGTCGGCCTCCAACGCCTTCAAGACGTCCGCCACGTTCTGGAGCGCCTGCAGCACGATGCTGCGGTAGCGGGCGTCGGCTTCGGCGAAATTTGCGATCGCCGCCCGCCGGCCGTGGATCGCCTGACCGCCGTGAAACACAGGCTGTAGCAAATTAAGCCCGGTGTTCCAGATGCCCGAGCCGGGCATGAACAAGTCGCCGGCCCGGGTCGCCACCGTCCCGACGCTGGCGGTGAGGGTGAAGTCCGGGAACAGCTTGGTGGTGGCGACGCCGATCTCGGCGCTGGCGGCATGGGCCAGTGCCTCCTGGGCGCGGATATCGGGTCTTTGCGCGACGAGCTTGGCGGGTACGCTGAGCGGCAAGTCCTCCGGCAGTTGCAGGTCTTCCATCCGGAACTGTTCTGCCAGATGGCTGCCCGGCGGCAAGCCGGCCAGCACCGCGAGGCGGTGGCGGGCCTGATCCAGCTGCTTCTGCAGGGGCGGCAAGCCTGCCCGGGTACTGCTGAGGTCGGCATCCTGGGCCAGCACCGCGGCATCGGCGATGCCGCCGAGCTTCTGCTGGTCGCGCAGGATGTCCAGCTGTTGTTGCTGGTCGAAAGCGATGGATTCGGTGATCTCCTGGCGCTTGCGCAGGGATGCCTCCTCGATGGCGGTGGCGATCAGATTGGAAACCAGGGTCAGCCGGGCACCTTCCAACACAAAGCGCTGATACTCGGCTTCGGCGTCCTTGGCTTCCAGCTGCCGCCGGATGCCGCCGAACACGTCGAAGGTGTAGCTGACATTGAGCGAGCCGTTGTAGACGGTGAACACCGAGCCCTTGAAATTCGGGTTGCCGAACAGCGCTCCGCTAACCTTTTGGCGCTTGACCGAGCCGGCTGCATCCAGGGCCGGCAGCAGGGCGCTCTCCTGGGCGGCCAGGGTTTCCCTCGCGGCGGTCAGCGCCGCCTGGGCGGCTTCCAGGTCTGGGCTGCGCGCCAAGGCGCGAGTGATCAGCGCCTGCAGCTTGGGCGAGCGAAACAACCGCCACCAGTCGGCCGGGACGTCGCTCCCGGGTTTAAGCCTTTGGTTACCCAGGCGGACCCGTTCCTCGGTGTAGGCCGCATTCGCGGGGGGGGCCGGCCGCCGATAGTCAGGCCCCAGGGTGCAGCCGGCCGCCCACAGGACCAGACCACAAACGGTCCCTGTCGGGTAGGGGCGGAAAAATGGCTTCGGGGCTGAGCGAATGGCCAAGGGTCGATGCGAAAGCGGCAGGCGTGGCCAGTTTACCGCAACCGAGGCAGTGACTCGGCCAGGGCTCACCACGCAGTTATAAAATTGGCCGGTTTGACTTTCGGGCCGTGTAAAATGCCTGGTTTTCCGATTCCCCTGCCTGGCTCTTCAGTGCCTCGCGCGATCGGCTTCCACGATTTCCAGTTCGATACGGTGAACAGCATGCTGCACAAGAACCCTTCCTTTGCCGGGGTGACCGGTCCGGTGGTAACCATCGTCATGGACGGCATCGGCGTCAACCCCAACCGAGAAGGCAACGCGGTCGCCCAGGCCTACACGCCGACCCTGGA
>VEPB01000268.1 GCA_012026715.1 Methylococcaceae bacterium
GGGTAGCGGCTCTGCCTTTACCAGTTCCCGATAGAGGGTTTCGTAGAAATCCTGATCCTCGCCGGCGCGTCCCAGCAGCGCGCCGATGGCCCCGACCCGTTTGGGCTTGCGACCCTTGGTCTTGAGGTAGTCCTGTTGCAGGCGATCGATCAACCCTGCCCCGCCGCGGCTGGCGGCGACCTCTTCCAGCGCCTTCTGGGTTTCGGCGTTACTGAAGGACAGCGGCTCTGGCTCCTGGCCATCGGCCGGTTCGCGCTTCATCTCCTTGGCCACCGCGCGGCGCACCGAAAGGGCGCGCAGGGCTTCGCCGTCGCGCTCGGCATCGAAGGTCCCATGCACGGTCAGCTTGCGCATGGGCCGCTGGGCCATGCCCGCCACGATCTTGGCGACCTTTTCCCGCTCGGGCGGCGCAAGGTCGGCGGAACCGGAGGCAAACCCCACGTTGCCCACATCCTCGTCCGCGCCGCCACCGACCAGCGAACCCAGGGCACGGAACGGCGAGGTGACCGCCTTCGTCAGCAGCGTCACCACGGCATCCCACACGAGCTTGCCGTAGCGAAACTCCGGCTTGCGCACGTCCCCTTCCACCGGCACCGAGGCGTTGATCTTGCCGTCGCTGTCGGTCAGCAGGGCAATGGCGAGATCCAGTGGCAGCGAGACGGCGGTCGGGCTCTCCACCGTCTCCCCCAGGGCGAATCGCTCCAGGGTGATCTTGTTCTCGCTCTTCAGCATGTTCTGCTGGATGCGGTAGTCCAGGTCCAGATTGAGCTTGCCGGACTTGATCCTCCGCCCGGCGAAGGTGGCCGAATAGGGCGAGAAGGAATCCATGGAGACGTTGCGGAACACCACCTGCACACTGCTGTCGTCCATCACTTTCTGGGGAATCAGCACGCCGTCCACCTTGGCGCTGCCGTACTCTTCCACCCGTCCGGTAAAATCGATGCGGGTGCGGCTGTCGGCGGCGGTGGCGATGTCGGTGACGGTGCCGCCAAAGTCGTGGATGGTGGTGGCGAACGGTAGCACCAGGCTGGCGTCGCTGAAATTCATCACGCCCCGCTCGAACTTGACGCGTTCGATGTTTACGGGAAACGGCTTGGCCGGCGCGACCTTGGCGGATTTCTTGGGCGGGGCGGCCGGTTGCGGCGATGGCGGCAGTTTTTCGATCTTCTCCTGGAACACCGTCACGACGTTGATGGTCTTGTCGGCCTTGATGGCGATCTTGGAGCCCGGCTCGACGAAGCGCACTTCCTTGATGTTCAGATGATCCGGCTGCAAGCCGAAGTCGATGCCATCCACCGCCAGTTGCTTCCAGGACAGGAAGCGGTCGCCGGTCTTGGCCTCGGCCGTCTGCAGGCCGTCCAGCGCCAGGGTGCCAACTGCCTTGACCGCCGGGCCGTCCGGCTGCTGGCGGTAGTCGGCGTCGATCGCCGCCGAAAAATCCCCCGCGGTGAGCTTCAGCGCCGAGTAGCGGGCCAGCACCGATTGCAGCGGCTTGAGGTCCAGCCGGTCCGCCTTGAGCTTGGCCTGAACCTGTTCGCCGCTGAGCGCCGCGGTGCCGGCAAGCTGCAGGCTGCCGCCCTGGCGCGGGACCACGGACACCTGGAAGTCCACCGGCGCCGTGCCGCCAAGCTGGATATTTTTGAGGGCGATGTCGATGTCATCGGCATCATAGGCCAGGGGCGGGGTGAAGCCGCGGTCGAGATAGCCCAGCTGATAGTCGGTGAGCTCCAGCGCCGCGACGCCAACGTCCCAAGCGGGCGAAGCCTCCCGCGCGCCCGTTCCCTCTCCCTCTGGAACAGGCGGAGGGGCCAAAGCCGTTGAATTGAGCCCCTCTCCCGCGGGGAGAGGGTTCTCATTGTCCAGCGTCGGGGCGTGGTTCGAACCGTGTACGCCGCCCTTCGGCGCGAACCGTTCCGCCAGCGGCAGGCTGCCGTCCGCCAGCCGTTCCACAGCGGTGCCGCCACCCTGCAACGCCAGCTTCTGGACCTGGACCTTGCGCCCTTCCAGATCGAATTCGCCGCCTTCCAGCGTCAGCGCACCGAGGCTGATGACCGGCTTGGCGCCGCCCCCATCGCCCACCCCGATCGCTTCCAGTCCCAGGTTCAAACCGCTGAGGTTGAGCTTGACCGGCCCACCCCCGAACTCGGCCTGCGCCTTGAGGCCGAGGCCAAACCGGCCGATCTCGGCCTGCAGCGGCTGGCGCCGGCCGTCGTCGCGAAAACCGATGGCGAGGTCGGCGATCTTGAGTTCCGCCAAGTCGATGCGCCAGGGCGGGGCCGGTTTGGGCGAGGCTGGGGGTTCAGCCGCGACGGGCGGTTCCGCCGCCGGGGCCGCTGTTGGAACCGCCGTGGGCTGGACCTCGACGCCCTCCTGAACCGGCGGGTCCGCAGGCTTGACCTCCGGCGTCGGCGCCGGGGCCGGGGCCGGCTCCGCCGCCGTTGACTGCGCGGCGGCGGGCTTGGTCAAACGGGCCCAGTTGACCCCGCCGTGTTCATCGAGCGCCACCGCCACCTTGCCCCGCTCGATGGCAAACTGGGCCAGTTGCACGCGGTGTTCGGCCAGATCGAGCGCGGCCTTGGAGAAACCGATCCGCTCCAGTTCCAGCAACGGTTCGTCCGGCAAGGCCAGGCGCAGGTGGTCGATGGCAAAATCGCCATCGGTGACGCTGAAGCGTCCGTCGGCAAAGCGGAATCGGCCTGACAAGCCGGCGGCTCCCCCCGGTTCGGCCAGGGCCAGGGTGTTCCGGACAAAGCGCCAGGGCGTCGTCAAAGGCAGTTCCTGCAGCCGCAGCTCACCGTCCGCGCTGAGCGGCGCCAGCGACAGATTGCCGTTGAGCGCCAACCGGCCGCCGCTGGCCAACCGGGTTTCGAAACGGTAGTGGCCGGCTTCGTCCACCTCGGTGGACACGCTTTCCAACTCCAGGTCGATGGGGTTGAGGCTTTCGTCGATCCCGGCGGCTTCCTTGCGGTAACGAACCGAGGCGCCCAGCAGCGCGGCGCGTTCGAGGCGGAAGCGGACCGGCTTGCTCTCCTCTTTGGGCGCTTGCGGGGAGGGCGGCAATTCCTCGGCAATGCGCAGCAGGTTGAGCTTGCCGTCGGCATCGGCCTTGAGGTCCACCTGCAGCCGTTCGAGCCGCACCTCGGCCACGGTCCAGGGACCCGCCAGCGCGCTGCTGGCCTGGAAGTCGACATAGAGCCGGCCCAGCGCGACCAGGGGACTGGTGTCCTGCTCGGTCAGGGCAAAATCCTCCAGTTCCAGCTGGAAGGTCCAGGGATTGAGATGGATGGCGCCGACCGTGGCGGGACGCTTGAGCTGCTCGGCGACGATCTGCGGCAGGTAGTGCCGCGCCAGGGCCGGAATCAGCAGGAAGCCGATCAGGCTGTAAATGACGGCCGCGACCCCGGTCCATAACCCGATCCGCGGCCACGGCAGCCGGCGCATCAACGGCAGCAGCCGGGTGTTGAGGTAATCCAGCACGAATTGCTTCATCGCCCACCCCGAATATCGGTTTTCGAATCGACGGACTCGGCCGTCGGGAAACCACGTCTTAGCGCTCTATACGTATATTGCCCTTACCCGCAACATCGTGATTGATCTGGCATTGAATCGCTACGCGATAACCAATTTGAATGTGGGTTCTCGGACCCACGGCCGAGATACTTTTCTTTGTGTGGCCAAAGAAAAGTATCCAAAAGAAAAGCCACCCCCAGCCGCGAAAACCCTTGCGCTCCTCGCTTGCCAAGCGGGGTCGGCAGAAGGGGCTCCTGCCCCTCTGCCGCCGCGCCGCATCCTTGCGGCGCCCTTTCAGGCGGCTCCGCTTGGCAAACTGCGGTGCTCAGCGCGGCTGCAGGGGACCGAAGAAAAACGCGCAGCGGGAGCGTTTCTCGAAATCCGACAAAGCAATCTTAGGGAGCAGGCGATCCGTGCAGCGCATGTTCGGGCGCCTTCACCGCCTCTGCCAGCGCCTCGGCTAGCTGATCCAGGGCGCGGCCCTGAGCCTGCGCCAACTGCTGGTAGCCGTCACCGGCCGCGACCACCGCCAGCCGGGTGCGGCCGCGCCGTTCCGAAGTCGGGTCATCGCTCTTGACGACCCACAAGGCATCCAAGGCGGTCTGCCGCCCCGGCCCCAGCTCGAACCGGGACACGTCCACCTGGATGCGCAGTTCCGCATCGATCCCGGCGGATTGGTGATGGACCGCCACCGCCATCTGCGGCAGCAGCGCCTCCAACCGGGCCGCCAGGGCGGCGGTGAATTCCTCCTTGAGCGGGGCCGCCCAGCGCTCCGCCTCGCGCACATCCATCTGCTGGCCGCCCTGGGTGATCACCAGCTGGGCCTGATTGACCATGGCCGGCACCGTCACCGGTCCCACCACCACCACCCGCTCGACCTTGGTGGTCGCCACCGGGCGCGGGCCGGCGCGGCTGTCGGGCATCAAGGTGTAGAACCGGTCGGGGGCGGAACTGCAGCCGGCCAGGACGAGGGTCAGACCGAACAGAGCGAGGCGGGGCGTCACGGGCGTTTCTCCTTTCCGAGCAGCAGCGATTCGGGATGACGGTCGAGATAATCCATCAGCACCCGCAGCGACTGGGCGGCGCGGGTCACCTCGGCAAGGGCGTCGCGGGCGTCGTGCTGCA
>VEPB01000198.1 GCA_012026715.1 Methylococcaceae bacterium
CCACCCCACCCCTTGCCCCTGGCCACAAACCTCGTCGGGGAAGCGCTGGTAGCCAGCGTCTCCGAACAGGAGAACACACGGAGGGAAACAAAAGATTGCCCGACTGACGCGAACGGCCAGCCGGTGGTTCCGGCACCGAGGCGGGGGCACAACCCGTAAATAATTCGATAAATCGCTGAAAAACCGGGGCGTAATTAGATCACAAAAGCCCGGCACGGACAACGACGGAACCGGTTTGCAACGGGTCAGGAGCCAGCCCGGCCACCCATCGCGGCAACTGGCAACCGCTCAGGCCAGCGCTGTCCGATCCGGCGCCCCCGGAACGACCATCACGGCCGACTCACGCCGAAGGTCGTAACCCCCTGTTTTTAGGTGTCACCGAACGGCGCCAGTGACGCCGCATCGAAATTGAAAACTCCCGAACAACCGCAGGCCGGTCCATCACCGGGACCCGTGTTCAAATCTCTATCAACCCTCGACGAACAGTGGAATGGCAAAGGGAGACGCTGGACCTACCTGGACCGGAATCGCGCGACGACCGAACGGGCCTTGTCCATCCGCACCGCGCATGAGCCCTTGCCACTGCAGGCGCCGCCCCAACCGACGAACTCCGCGCCGTCATCGGCGGTGGCGCTCAGCCTGACGAATTGCCGCCAGGGAAACAGGCCTTTGGTCTCATTGCAGGAGGAATCGCACACCAAGCCTTCCGTCGAAGCGGTGATCTGCCCGGTGCCGCTGCCGGTCTTGCTGACGGCCAGAGTCTGATAGGGCTTGAACACCGCCACCACCGACTTGCGCCGGTTCATCTTGACCCGGCACTCGCCGTCCCCACGGCAAGCGCCACGCCAGCCGGCGAAACTGGAATTGAAGGCCGGCTGCGCCGCCAGCGTCACCCGAGTACCTTTCGGGTAGAGGTCGCTGCAGGTGTAGCCGCAATCGATTTCGCCGGTACTGTCGGTGACCTGTCCCTCCCCGGCGCCGATCCGCTGCACCCTCAGCCGGTAACGGGTCCCGCGCCGGTAGACCACGGCGAATTCGGCTTCCGGCAGATCGACTACCGGCTCGCCGTCCGGCACCAGCTTTCCGGCCTCATCGAGCTTCAGCGGCTGCCGGTAGATGGAACGCCCCACCGCGCTGGCGGCGGCGTCCACGTCGGAGTAATACACTGCCCGGTCGTCTCCGGCGAAGGAAGGCATGGCCTGCAGCCTGTCGGTAATTGTGGCGGTGGCCGCCGGCTGCAGATCGCTCAGTACCGAGCGGCTCAGGTGGGTGACGTAGATGGAGGATTTCAAGCCGGCCAAATCCACCGCCTCGAACGTCAGATCGTCGTCGCTCAGCAGGCCCAGCGCAGGATTCATGATGTTCAGCCCCAGCACCGGTGGCACCAGAATGCGGGTCTGCTGCAGCGCGAGGTCGATGGCATAGATGCTCCAGGCATCCACCGGCGTACCGTCCTGATCGATTCGGTTGAGGGCGTCGTAAACCAGGTAACGCCCATTGACCGCGAAGGTCATGGAGTTGGCCTGCACCACCGAGTCGATCAGGATGCCTTCGGTCGCCGGCGCCACCAGGTCGTACTCTTCGGTTTTGCTCTGGCCGACCCGGAACAGGGTGATGTGGTTCTCCGGCCGGGGCGGGTCGACGCTGGTGTCCATCAGCACGAGGGCGAAGGTATTGCCGTCGGCGGACATTGCCACCGAATAAACTTCGCCGGCCAAACCAAGACAGGCGTCGCTGTAGGGCTTGGCAGTGTGCACCATGCAGAAGTCCAGGTTGCTGCTGACGTAGGCCGCCACCGACCCGTCCGCCGTCACCGAAGGACGCGAGCGGGCCGCCGCATACCAGCCCAGGTCGACGCCGAAATCCCCATCGCCAGGATACTCCCGGCGCCCCAGGTATTCCGCCCCCTTGAAGGGAAACACGAACACCATGGCGTCGCTGCCCTGCACGCCGACCGGCGTGGAGCCGCCGTTGCTCCCATCCCCACTGATCTTGACCGCCTCAAACGCCTGCCGGGTCTTGAGCAACTGGGCCGAATCCGCGCCGAACAAATCCTCCGCCGCCTGTTCGCAGGCCAGCCGCGCATCGGCAAACCGCGAATCCTGGGTCAGATAAACCGTCAGCGCCCGATAAAAGATGCGCCCGGCATCCCTCGGCCCGATCGCCCCGCCCAGGCCTTCCGCCAACAGGTAGTAGGCGTGGTTGACGATGCTGGAATTGATGTGGACGCCACCGTAATCCTGCTTGGTGCGGAGGTAGCCGTCCATGCTGGACGGATAGGGTCCCAGCCCCGAATCGAAGTGCCCGGGGTTCTTCATGTCACGGAAGGGACCGGCATTCAGCCGGGTACCGATCAGCCAGTCGTTGGTTCCCAGGGTACAACTGCCATCGCGGTTGCCGGCTGCGTAGGCCTCGACCATTTCGCCGAATATGTCGGAGAAGGCTTCGTTCAAGGCGCCGGGCTGATCCTGATACAACAGGTTGGCGCTGTAGGAGGTGACGCCGTGGGTGAGCTCGTGCCCCACCACGTCAAGGGCGCCGGCATAGACGTCGGCGTCGCCGAAGAACATGGAGTTCAGGTCGCTGGCCCAGAAGGCGTTGTCGTAGCCCTTGCCGAGCCGGACCACGCTGAGGATGTTGCCGCCCTTGCCGTCGATGGAATCGCGCCCGTGGCAGTCCCGGTAGTAGTCGTACACGGCGGACAGCGCGACCGCGGCGCTGACCCCGTCCGCCAACCAACCGCCGTCGGCCGAGGTGCTGGATACCAGGGTGGTGGAAGGGATGGTCTGCGGATCGGAATTGGGAGGCTGGTTTGCCGCGTCGCCGATGACGATGGCGCCGCGGGCGTTGGCCGCCTTGGGCGGCGTGGAGGCGGGGTCGTACATCGGCTTGCTGGTGTCGGTCAGATAGTAGCTGCCGCCATCGCGCCAGACATTCAGACTCTGGATCTCGCCGAACAGATCGCTGCCGGAGCCGGCTACAGCCTCGTTCTGAACGAGGCTGTAACGGTCCAGGTAACGGCCTTCCAGCGCATCCACCAGCACCGTCCAGCGCTGCCGCAACGAAACCATCACGGCGACCTTCCAAGCCAACCGGGGAGCCGCCCCCTGCGGCGCGTAGACCACCAGCTCCGATTCGCCGACCTCCGCGCCGCCACCGCCCGCCAGGTAGCCCCGCGCCCGCTCGGCGGCTTCTGCGGCCGTCAGAACCGGCTCCACCGGCACCTGCTGGGGCGTCGGCGCATGGCCACCGGTGGCGGCAACGACGTTGCCGCCGGCATCCAGATGGACGATCAGCTCCGCCGGCCAGACCGGCACACCCTGGTGAAACTGGCCGAAGCGCAGGTGGCGCTGCCCCAGCTCGTCGCCGGAACGGCCCTGCAACGCGGTCTCGCGGTCAGGATCATCCAGCCGCAGCAGATCCCGATAATGGCTGAGAAATGCCCGCGCCGTCCGTTCGTCGTTGGCCGCCCCGGTCAGCGCCAGCACCGGCACCGCCTTCTGCAGGCTCTGCCGCCTGCCCCCCGCTCGTTCTGCCGAGCGCAGCAATCGGGGAACGGCGCCGTTCCCCATGTGGATTTCGACCCCGGATGCGGGAAAAGCGACCGGCAAGCCGTCCGAGTTGGACTGAACCGACCGGCGTTTGCCGCTAGCCGGCCCGGCCAGCGCCGCCGCGCGTCTCCCCTCACCGGCCGCAACCGCCGCGCCCACGCGCCGGCGCGCCTCCCGCAGCCGGCTGAACAACGCTTGCTGGCGTGCGGTCAACACCCGCGGCGTTACGGTTGCCGAGTGCCGGGCCGGCTCCCGCGTCAGGGGAAGCACGCGCACCCCGCCTGGCAGCGCGAACGACGGCGCCAGGGTGACCATCAAGACAAACAGCGAGCGCCACGTCTTCATCCGTTACTCCAGACCCGCAAGGGCCAGACACAAGGTTTTCCCATGTCTCGCGGCTACTCGAGCACACCGCATCCGTCCAACCGCAAAATGCCAGTTTAGGCCAGGCGGCGGGAACTGCCAGGCTGAGTCAGCGTGGCACCCGGTTATCCTCCAGCACGATTCCGCTTCGGGCATCCAGAGTCAGCTGGCGACGTTGCGCCACCCCGGCCGGCAGCAGCATCCGGTAGACCAGCCGGGGACCGCCGTCGCCCGCCACAATCCCGAGTCGCGGCGCGCAGTCGCCACAGTCGGCCGGTGGCGCGGCAACCGCCTTGGCCAAGATCTGACCGGGGGTCAGCGACGGTTCTATGGCAAGACCCGAGGGCGTCGGGAGATAGCGGCCGTTGATCCAATACAGCCGGCGCTCACGGTTCCAGTGAAACAGCAGTTCGGCACCCCACACCGGCAGCCCGCGATAAACTTGGTGGAGTTTGAGATGACTGAACCCCAGGGAATCAGGCTCGGTGGCCACGGCCACGACTTCCTCCGACGGACGTTCCATCCGCAAGGCCGCCTGGTGGGCTTCCAGCCACAGCAACCCGGCATCCGCGTAACGCCCGGCGGCCAGCGCCGCGGCGTAATCCGGGACGTCGGCCATGTCCACTCCCAGATCGACTCCGCGCAGGTTGACCAGGGTGCCCTGGCGCCCGTCGGTCAGCCCTCCTTGCGGCAAATCCTTGGCGCAAGCGCCGGCCGCCAGCGCCGCCAGCAGGACGGCAGCCGCCCTGACGGCCAGCGTGTTCATCAACGCCCCAGGTAATCCAGCGCCAGCCCGGCGAAAACCGCCGCGCCGAACCAGTGGTTATTGAGAAACGCCCG
>VEPB01000300.1 GCA_012026715.1 Methylococcaceae bacterium
ATCCCCACCTACCCCGCCGGCTCCTGGGGTCCGGCGGAAGCCAACCGCCTATTCGAAACCGAACAGCAGACCTGGCGGGATTCTTTGGAGGTGGGGTGAGCGCGCGGAATTGGCTGCAAGGACAGCAGGTTAGGATGGGTTGCGGCGCGGCTCTGTTGCGACGCAACCCAATGCACCACCGAATATCGTTGGGTTAGCGATGGAGCCGCTAACCCAACCTACGGAACTTCGAGCAAGCTAGCGTTAGCTTTGAAATTCTCAGAAAAGACACAGCAAGGCCCCGGTTTGGAAACTGATTCGTTGGGCGGCATACCATTATTGGAGGTTTTTATGGAGAAGTCATGGAAGGAGGCTATAAAGAAGGTGCTTATGGAATCTCCTTCCCCACTTCATTACACAGAAATATCAGAACAAATTCTTAGCCGCGGCTATTACAAAACCGATGGCGCAACGCCAGCCGCAACAGTAAACGCGCAAATAGCATCATCGATAAAATATGATGGCGATAAATCTCCATTTATTCGCGTCGCAAAAGGCGTATATACAGTAAACACAAATTCCCCCCAAGAAATCGCGCCAACAAACCTCTCCATTGAGAAAACGCCAACTTCACAATTGGAAGAAGATGGTGATTCGTCAGAGTCCATCATTCACTCCTTCGGTATGTATTGGCAGCGCGACCTAGTTGTCTGGCGTAACGACCCAAAGATCTACGGAAAACAGCAGGCTCTTTCAAAACCGGTCGATTTTGGGAGACAGAAAGGAATTTACATTCTTTACGACCATCACACCGTCGTATATGTTGGGCGCTCTATTGACCGGCCTCTTGGCAAACGCCTCTTTGAACACACCGTAGATCGCCTTGGCAGTCGATGGAACAGGTTTTCCTGGTTTGGTCTACTTGATGTAACGCAAGAAGGAACACTCCGAGAAACAGCACTCAGCAGCTCCCTTGCGACACTTGTAGCAACGCTTGAGGCCCTTCTGATCGAAGCGCTTGAGCCGCCTCAAAATAGAAAGCGAGGGGATGACTTTTCTGGCATCGAATACATTCAGGAAATTGACCCTGAACTGAGGGAGCGGGAAATCCAAAACACCCTCCGGGCTATTGAGCAAAAAATGAGAGGGGGTTCGTGACAACAACTGTCGTTTTTTCTAAAAATGCGCAAATGTATGGCGTACTGAAATTCGCGGCATTCGTCATCATGGTATGCAGCTTCATTTGGCTGAGCGTCCATAACGCATGGGGCTATGTCGCCTTATGGATATTCTGGATAATCCTTATTGGGCAATTCCTGATGTTGGCCTATTGGATCTGGCAATTACTCCATATAAAATTTCCGCACCAAAAATGATGACCTAGCCCTGTAGTGTCGTAGGGTGGGCACGGCTCCATCGTGCCCACCATTCGCCCCCGGCTAACTCCCAAATCACCGAATTCCGGTGGGCAAGCTGCGATCGCCCACCCTACCGTTCCGCACCTCAAATTGGCGTTGGGCATCCGTCGAAACGCCGAAGCCAAAATGGGTATTTTTACCCTTGAAAAGCTGTGCTTCCGGTGACAGCATCCACTCAGCCCCAGTAAACATCCGACCTTAGCGCCCGCAGATTTTGCGAAGAGCGCCGCCTTGACCGTTGCGGTTGGGAGAGCCGGGGCAACTGCGGCGAAATGGCCAACACGCTGATCCACCATCTATTTTCTAGCCAGACAAAGGTTTATCAGTCACGATGTCCCGAGCACGCTTAAAAAAATCCAGCTACCCGCTCACGCTGAACTCGGAGTACACCGAATACACCCTCTGCTTGCGCTGCCGCCGCGTCAACCGGATCGAAATCGGTCACGGCTATGGCATCAGCCACGAACTGCACGAGCGGGGGTCGTGCCTGTTGGTTCACCCCAACTGGCTCGACGGGCGTTACTCGAGTTACGAGGAAGCGGCCGCTGCCCTGCGGGTGAAGCTGGGACGCTGGGATAAGCGGCGGGGCCGGAATCAAGCCATGGGAGATGGGGCTAAGCTGTCGGAATTTCGGCGAGATCGCCGCTCCGCAACGCCTGGCGCCTACTTCGGCCCGGAACGCCGGCGACGGATCGTCGGCCTGGGCAAGACCGATTCCAGGCTAGGTGGCGGCTTCGGAAAGGAGGCTGCGCCGTAAAGCGCGATAGCAGCCGGCGCGTACCGACCCTTCGGACGGCGGCCCATACGCTCCACGCTTATGGATCTGCGCTCGCCGGAAGCGAAGCGCGCTTCCGCATCACCGCCTTGACGATCCATATGGCGGACTCCAGCCGGGTATCGCTGGGCAGGGACACCACCGCGAGATCCTGCGCTTCCTGCAATTCGCTGGCGATTTCCTGGCCCACGGCGGCGGAGTTGCGCCGTACCCTCACCACCCGGCGCAGCTGGTCCCAGTCCCAATGCTCGAACGGCGTTTCCAGGGTTTCGCCGCCCCAGACGAATTCGTAATTGCCGAGGTAGAGTTCCAGGTCGTTGACCACACTGTCTTCGTCGTTTTCCTCGCCGTCATCCTGACCGATCAACGACCAACGGAAAGGCTCGCCCAACAGAAAGTAAGCGGTTTCGTCGTTCATGGGAGAAGTCTCGAAGTGATGGTCGATCGGGAACGTAGACCGTTGGGTTGCGCTGCGCTAACCCAACCTACGCATTGTCAATCACCGGCTCGCGCCGCGGGATGGACAGGTGGCCAACGCCGGCCAGGCGCAGCCGTTCGGCCAGTTGTTGCCGCGAGCCGCCCCGCCGCAGATACTGCACCTCTTCGGGCATCAGCAGGGTTACCGCCACCAGCCGGACCGGACCACCCGCCAACTGAATGACGGAGGGCATGCCTTCGATCTGGGGGATCAGCAAGGCGCCGCGGTGACCCAAGCCATCCTTGAGATGGTCGATCATGAATTCCAGCGCGCCCGGCTCGCCCTCGCTGACGCCGGCCCGGGTGGCGCTGCGCCCGGCCAGCAGGTGGCTGACCTCGGCGATCGTCGGAAACAGCCAGGTGTCGACGGCCTTGTCCAAGGGCGCATCGGGGGCCAGTCCGGAGGCCGGGCTGTCGACGAAAACCTCCAATCCCAGCCCGGTTTCCGGCAGCTTGCGGTCCACCCAGGGATCTGACAGGCCGTCGGAGAAGATCAGCAGCCGGCCTTCCCGGCGGATCGCCCGCCAGGCCGGGCCGGCCGGCCACTCGGGGCCTTCGCCCAGAGGTCCGAGCAGCGAGGTCAAGGCCATGCCGGGACCATCGGCCAAAGCGTCGATGGCCGCCGTCCGGGATTCCGCGGCCAGCCTCAGCCGGTCGGCATAGCGCAGGCCCGCCGGCGCACTCGGTTCGGAGACGGCGCTACCGCTCATGCCGCTTCCTTTCGCGGTGCGGTCAGGCGAGGGACGATATCCTGCAACCACAGGTGGATGCGCCCGTCGGTCAATTGGGGTTGCGCGGCCTGATCCAGCACCAGCCCGACGAAGCGGCCTTCGAGGATCGCCGGGGAATGTTCGAAGCGGTAGCCGTCGGTGCTCCAGCTGCCGACGATGTCGGCGCCGTGTCCGTAGAAAAACCGGTAAAGCTGAATCAGCGAGCCGGCGAACCGATTGCCATACAGTTGCTGATTGCCCAGGCCGAACAGCGCGACCCGCTTGCCGGACAGGTCGGCGCCATCAAGGTGAACCAGAAATTCCTCCCAGCTGGGATCGGGGCAGCCACAAGACAATCCCGGCAAATCGGCGAAACCGTAGCTGGGCGTGCCCAGGATCAGGGCGTCGTAGCGCGTCAGTTTGCTCGGGGCGGTGCGCCCGATGTCCTGCGGCGGGGCGGCCAGATCGCCCCCCAGCCTGGCATGGATGCGATGAGCCACCCCGCGGGTACTGCCGCCGGCGGTGCCGTAGAAAATGCCGATCTTGCTCATGACTGCCCCTGCCGTGACCGGCGGAATGTTCGATGGCAAGGATCAGGCAATTTCGGCGCCAACCGGGACACTCGGCGGGAGTCTTTGGCCATCAACGACTTGAGCATCCACCGCTGGCTCGAAAAGGGCGGCGGCACTGTCGGGCTTGGGCCATTTGTCAGGTCTGCGACAGGCGGCGAGCGGTTCCGGCCCTACCCCACAACCGATCGGAAGGGACGGATCGACGCAGCGTGGGCTCGTTCCATCTGCCCACCGCGCGGGTGGACAAACCAAAAGCCTTTGGCCCCTGCAATATCTGGTTGCAATGAAGCCCACAATTTTGATTTCGTTGGGTTACGCTGCGCTAACGCAACCCACCTTTGTGCTTGTTGCGACAACCGTCGGGGAGGAGAGAAGTCTCCCGGAACTCGGCTTACCCCGCCTCTCCGTGCCCTTCCCCATGCCCCGGCGCACGACGGGCGACGCCGGTACGGTAGGCGGCCTCCTCCACGTCGCGGGCCACGGCCTCCGCCACCCGTTTGTCGAACACCGAGGGCACGATGTAATCGGCGTGAAGCTCGTGATCATGGATGATGCCGGCGATGGCGGTGGCGGCCGCCAGCTTCATTTCCTCGTTGATGCAGGAGGCGCGGCACGCCAGGGCACCGCGGAAGATGCCCGGAAAGCACAGGACATTGTTGATCTGGTTGGGGTAATCGGAGCGTCCGGTGGCCATCACGGCGACATGGGGCAAGGCCTGCTCCGGCATGATTTCCGGCGTTGGGTTGGCCATGGCGAACACGATGGGATCGCGCGCCATACGCTGAAGATCGACCGGACCCAGCACGCCCGGACCGGACAGGCCAAGGAACACGTCGGCGCCGACGATCACCTCGTGTACCGCGCCCTGCTCGCGTTGCGGATTGGTGTTTTCGGCGTACCAGACCTTGCTGGGATGCATGTGCTCCTCGCGCCCGGCGTAGATGGCGCCCTCCCGGTCGCAGCCGATCAAATTGCGCACCCCGGCCGCCATCACCATTTTGCTGCAGGCGATGCCGGCGGCGCCCACGCCGTTGACCACCACCTTGAGCCGGTCCAAGGGCTTGCCGACGATCTTGACGGCGTTCATCAGGGCGGCCAGCACCACCACCGCGGTACCGTGCTGATCGTCGTGAAACACCGGGATGTCCAGCTCCCGCTGCAGCCTCTCCTCGATTTCGAAGCAACGCGGCGCGGCGATATCCTCCAGATTGATGCCGCCGAAACCGGTGGCGATGGCTTTGACGGTGCGGACGATCTCGTCGATGTCGCGGGTGGCGAGGCAGATGGGGAAGGCGTTGACGCCGGCGAATTCCCTGAACAGCATGGCCTTGCCTTCCATCACCGGCAGCGCCGCGGCCGGACCGATATCGCCCAGGCCCAGCACCGCGGTGCCGTCGGTCACCACTGCCACCGTGTTCTTCTTGATGGTGAGCGTAAAGGCCTTCTCGGGACTCTGATGGATCGCTTCGCAGATGCGGGCCACCCCGGGCGTATAGGCCATGGACAGGTCGTCGCGGGTCTTCAGGGGCGCCCGCGACACCACCTCGATCTTGCCGCCCAGGTGCATGAGGAAGGTGCGGTCGGAGACGTTGACGACCCCGACGCCCTCCACCGTGCGCACCGCCTGGACGATCTGGTCGGCATGGGGGCTGGAAGCGGCGTTGACGGTAATGTCCCGCAGCACGTGG